>NZ_JBFAUH010000003.1:0-180638 GCF_040679095.1 Streptomyces sp. NPDC052496 | reverse complement strand
CCCCACTCCGGGCCCGGCTTATGACGCCGGGACGGTGGCCCCCACTCCGGGCCCGGCTTATGACGCCGGGACGGTGGCCCCCACTCCGGGCCCGGCCTATGACTCCGGGACCGTGGCCCCCACCCCGGACCCCGCGTTCGACTCCGAGACCATGGCACTCCGTCAGGCCCAGGAGCCCGGCGGCGAAAACGGCGACCTCGGCGATCTCGGCGATCTCCGCGGCCCCCACGATCCGGACGCTGTTTCACGTGAAACCGAGCCGTCGACGACGGCCTCGGACGCGGCAGCGTCGACGCCACCGGCGACCGGCGGCCGGGCTGCACGCCGTAAAGCCGCCCAGGAGGCCGCCAAACGCGGCAACAGGCGCACACGGCGTGGTTCCCCTTCGAACGCCGCCGAAGCCGCTTCCTCGGCCGCTGAGGCGCCTTCCGTGCCCATGACGCGGCTGGAGGCCCGCCGCGCCGCGCGGGCGCGCAAGGAGAGCCCGGGCATCATCGTCAGCCGCGCCGTGGGCGAGGTGTTCATCACCCTCGGCGTCCTGATGCTGCTCTTCGTCACCTACCAGCTGTGGTGGACGAACGTCCTCGCGCACCAGCAGGCGGGCGGCACCGCCAGCAACCTGGAGCACGAGTGGGACGAGGGCGGCGAGGACCGCAAGCCCGACGCCTTCTCGCCCGGCCAGGGCTTCGCGATCATGTATATCCCCAAGCTGGACGTGAAGGTCCCGATCGCCGAGGGCATCAACAAACCCGCGGTGCTGGACCGCGGCATGGTCGGCCACTACGACAAGAACAGCGTGAAGACCGCGATGCCCTGGGACAAGCAGGGCAACTTCGCGGTGGCCGGGCACCGCAACACCCACGGCGAGCCGTTCCGCTACCTCAACAAGCTGACCAAGGGCGACAAGATCGTCGTCGAGACGCGCAGCACGTACTACACGTACGCGATGGAGAGCATCCTGCCGCAGACCTCGCCGCGGGACATCGCCGTGCTGGACCCGGTGCCCAGGCGCTCCGGATTCACCCGCCCCGGCCGCTACCTCACGCTGACGACCTGCACCCCGGAATTCACCAGTACCTACCGGATGATCGTCTGGGGCAAGATGGTCGAGGAGCGGCCGCGGAGCAAGGGCAAGCCGGATGCGCTCGTCAGCTGAGCGAATGTAAGAGGGGTACCACGCGGTGACTGCCACCGGACACGACGAGGACACCGGCCCGGCGGCGGATCAGCCGGCGTCCACGCCGCCGCGCCGCATGCGCGGGCGGATCGCCGCCGTCGTCAGCGTCATCGGCGAACTTCTGATCACGGCGGGGCTGATCCTGGCCCTCTTCGTCGCCTACTCGCTGTGGTGGACGAACGTCCTCGCCGACCGTGAGGCGCACAAGCAGGGCGACACCGTGCGCAAGAACTGGGCGAAGACGCCGACGGGTCCGGGGGCGCTCGACACCAAGGACGGCATCGGCTTCCTGCACGTACCGGCGATGAAGAACGGTGAGGTGCTCGTGAAGAAGGGCATCGACCCCGATGTCCTGAACGAGGGTGTCGCGGGCTACTACACCGAGCCGGTGAAGTCGGCCCTGCCGCAGGACAAGAAGGGCAACTTCTCGCTCGCCGCGCACCGCGACGGCCACGGCGCGAAGTTCCACAACATCGACAAGCTCAAGGACGGCGACGCGATCGTCTTCGAGTCCAAGGACACCTGGTACGTCTACAAGGTCTACGCGTCACTGGACGAGACGTCGAAGTACAACGTCGACGTGCTGGACGAGGTCCCCAAGGAGTCCGGCAAGCGCAAGCCGGGCCGCTACATCACGCTGACGACCTGCACGCCGGTCTACACCTCCACGTACCGCTACATCGTCTGGGGCGAGCTGGAGCGCACCGAGAAGGTCGACGCCAAGCGCACCCCGCCGAAGGAACTGCGCTGAGGGGCGGTACGAGCCCCCGCCCACGACACCCGCCCACGACAAAGCCCCCGCCCACGACAAAGCCCCCGCCCACGACAAAGCCCCGGCCCCCGAAAAGGGTGCCGGGGCTTTCCCGTACGGCGATGGCTGCCGGTCAGTGGCGGAACCGTCCCCACCAGCCGCTCGGGCCGCCGAAGTCGTTCCCGTCGTCACCGCCGTCGTTGTCCCCGCTGGGGGAACCGCCCATCGTGGTGAGCGTCACCGTCGTGGACCCGGGGGAGGACGGGGTGTTCGGCTGCGGGTCCTGGGTGACCACGCGGGCCTTGTCGTCCTGCGAGCTGCCGTTCGCGAACTTGATGTTCGTGAAGCCGGCGTCCTGCAGCGCCTTCTTGGCGTCCTTGACGCTCTGGCCGATGACGGCGGGCACCGGCTTCTGCTCGGCGGCCTTGCCGACGGTCAGGGTGATCGTCGAACCGTTCCTGGCCTGCGAGTTGCCGTTCGGGGACTGCGCGGTGACCTTGCCGACCTGGTTCGGGTCGGAGGTCTCCTGCTCGCTCTTGGCGACCTGGAAGCCGAGGTCCGTCAGCTGCTTCTGCGCCGCGTTGAAGTCCTGGCCGGTCACCACCGGCACCGTCGTCGTGGGCGACTTCTTGGCGACCACCAGCGTGATCTTGGTCTTCTTGGTCCCCTCACCCTGCGGCTTGGGGTCCTGGTCGATGACCGTGCCCTCGGTGCGGTCGGAGACCCGCTCGGTCTTCTGGACGTCCTCGAAGCCCTTCTTCTGCAGATCGTCCTTCGCCTTGTCGAAGGTCAGGCCCGTGACGTCGGGGATGGTGACCTTCTCCGGCCCGGTGCACAGCGTCACCTTCACCGTGTCGTCCTTGGACACCGACTGCCCGGCGGCCGGGTCCTGCTTGGTGACCTGGCCCTTCTCGACGTTCTCGCAGGCCGTGCTGCCGTTCTTGGCGACCTTGAAGCCGCCGTTGTCGCCGGCTGCCTTGGCCTGTTCGAAGGTCTTCCCGGTCAGCTCCGGCACCTTCACGTCGTTGTTGGTGTTGGTGCTGTTGAACATCGCCTTGCCGATGAAGATCGCACCGGCGAGCACCAGGATGCCCGCGACGACCAGCAGGATCGTCGAGGTGTGCTTCTTCTTCTGGCCGCCGCCACCGCCACGGCGCCGGTCGGGCCGCTCGTCGTAGCCGTACCCGCCGTCGTCCGGGTTCATCGGCGGCAGCATCGAGGTCTGGCCGGCCGGGTCCTGCGGGCGCAGCATCGTCGTCGGCTGGTCCTGGTCGTAACCGACCGCGCCGAGGGCCGCGGTGGCCGCGACCGGCTGCCCGTCGAGAGCCGCCTCGATGTCGGCACGCATCTCGTCCGCCGACTGATAGCGGTAGTCCGGGTCCTTGACCAGCGCCTTGAGGACGATGGCGTCCATCTCGGGCGTGATCTCGGGGTCGAAGGCGCTCGGCGGCTGCGGCTCTTCCCGTACGTGCTGGTAGGCCACCGCGACGGGCGAGTCGCCGACGAACGGCGGCCGAACGGTGAGCAGTTCGTAGAGCAGGCAGCCGGTCGAGTACAGGTCGGAGCGGGCGTCGACCTGCTCGCCCTTGGCCTGCTCGGGCGAGAGGTACTGCGCCGTGCCGATGACCGCGGCGGTCTGCGTCATCGTCATACCGGCGTCGCCCATCGCGCGGGCGATGCCGAAGTCCATGACCTTCACCTGGCCGGTGCGGGTCAGCATGACGTTGGCCGGCTTGATGTCGCGGTGCACGATGCCGGCCCGGTGGGAGTACTCCAGCGCCTGGAGCACGCCGATGGTCATCTCCAGCGACCGTTCGGGCAGCAGCTTGCGGCCGGAGTGCAGCAGTTCCCGCAGGGTGGAGCCGTCGACGTACTCCATGACGATGTACGGGATGGAGACGCCGTCGACGTAGTCCTCGCCGGTGTCGTAGACCGCGACGATCGACGGGTGGTTCAGCGAGGCGGCCGACTGGGCCTCACGGCGGAACCGGGCCTGGAAGGACGGGTCGCGGGCGAGGTCCACGCGCAGCGTCTTCACAGCGACGGTGCGGCCCAGGCGGGTGTCGTGCGCGAGGTAGACCTCGGCCATGCCACCGCGGCCGAGCACCGAGCCCAGCTCGTACCGGCCGCCGAGGCGACGCGGCTCTTCCATAAGCTTCTCCAGCCCTCTCCGTCAGTCCCGACCGCACCCGTGTGTGGTCCGGCGGTGTGCTGTTCGGGCATACCGTACCCGGCACGCCGTGCGGGGCCCGGTCGCGACCGGCACCTGATATCCGACCGGTATTGGCGTGACCGGGGTCACTTCTTGCCGTCGAGTACCGCCTCCATGACCTTCTTGGCGATGGGGGCGGCCAGCTTGCCGCCCGCGATGTCGCCGCGGAGCGTGTCCGAGCCCTCGATCACGACGGCGACGGCCACCGGCGTTCCCTTGGAGGTCTTGGCGTAGGAGATGAACCAGGCGTACGGGTTGTCCTTGTTGTTCTCGCCGTGCTGGGCGGTGCCGGTCTTGCCGCCGACGGTGACGCCGTCGATCTGGCCGTTGGTGCCGGTGCCGTTCTTGACGACGCCCTCCATCATCTCCTGGAGCTTCTGGGCGTTCTCCGGCTTGAGCGGCTGGCTCATCGTCTCCGGCGTGTGCTGCTGCACGACGTTGAGGTTGGGGGCCACCAGCTGGTCGACCATGTACGGCTTCATCAGCTTGCCGCCGTTGGCGATGGCCGCGGTGACCATGGCCATCTGGAGCGGGGTGGCGCGGTTGGAGGCCTGGCCGATGCCGGCCATCGCGTTCTGCGGCCGGTTGTCGGTCGGGTAGACGCTCTCGGCGGCCCGTACCGGGGTGTCGACCTCAGGGTTGTTGAAGCCGAACTTCTCCGCCTCGGCCTTCATCTTCTTGTTGCCGAGGTCGGCGCTGATCTTGCCGAAGACGGTGTTGCAGGACCAGCGCAGCGCTTCCTTGAGGCTGGCGTTCTCGCAGGGGATGTTGCCCTCGTTGTTCAGCGGCTGGTGCGCGGTGTCCGGCAGGTACCAGGGCAGCGGCGAGTCGGTCTTGGCGTTGATGTCGCTGTAGAGACCGTTCTCCAGCGCGGCCGCGGCGGTGACGACCTTGAACGTCGAGCCCGGCGGGTAGGTCTGGCGCAGTGCCCGGTTGAGCATCGGGTCGTCCGGGTTGTTCTTCTTCAGCAGCGCGTTGTACGCCTTGGCGTCCTTGTCGGACATGCCGGCGAAGGTGGACGGGTCGTACGACGGGGTGGTGGCCAGCGCCAGGATCGCGCCGGTCTCCGGGTTGATCGCGGCGACCGCGCCCTTGCTCTTGCCCAGGCCCTCGTAGGCGGCCTTCTGCGCCTTGGCGTTCAGGGTGGTGACGACGTCGCCGCCCTTCTGCTTGTCGCCGGTGAACATGTCGACCGTACGGCTGAAGAAGAGCTTGTCGTCGGTGCCGGACAGGATGGAGTCGTTGAGCTTCTCCAACTGGTTGGAGCCGAACGCCTGGGACGCGTAGCCGGTGACCGGCGCCCACATGGGGCCGTCCTTGTAGGTCCGCTTGTACTTGAAGTCGCCGCTGTCGTTGGTGGTCGAGCCGGTGACGGCCTTGCCGTCGACGATGATGTTGCCGCGCGGCTGGCTGTACCGCTCGATCGCCACCCGCCGGTTGTGGGTGTCGTTCTTCAGCTCGTCGGCCTGGACGAACTGCACCCAGTTGACGCGGATGAGCAGGGACAGAACCAGCAGTCCGCAGAAGATGGCGACGCGGCGCAGCGGCTTGTTCACGGGCGGACCACCTGGGTCATCTCGGCGTCGGTGGAGGGGGCGGGGGCCGGGGCCGGGCGGCGCGCGGTGTCGCTGATGCGCAGCAGGAGCGCGACCAGGGCCCAGTTCGCGATGACGGAGGAGCCGCCCTGTGCGAGGAACGGCATCGTCATACCGGTCAGCGGGATCAGGCCGGTGACGCCGCCGGCGACGACGAAGACCTGGAGGGCGAAGGCGCCGGACAGGCCGACGGCGAGGAGCTTGCCGAACGGGTCGCGGGCGGCCAGCGCCGTACGGATGCCGCGCTCGATGAGCAGGCCGTACAGCAGCAGGATCGCCATCAGGCCGGCGAGGCCGGCTTCCTCGCCGACGGTGGCGAGGATGTAGTCGCTCTTGGGGGCGATGCCGCCGATCAGGCGGGAGTAGCCCTGGCCGAGGCCGGAGCCGAGGATGCCGCCGGAGCCGAAGGAGTACATGGCCTGGGCGGTTTCGGTGACGCCGCCGTTGAGCAGTTCCAGCGGGTTGAGCCAGTTGTGCACGCGGGTCTGCACGTGCGACTCGAAGGTGGCCACCGCGACCGCGCCGGCGCCGCTGAGCAGCAGGCCGAAGACGATCCAGCTGGTCCGTTCGGTGGCCACGTACAGCATGACGACGAACAGGCCGAAGAAGAGCAGGGACGTACCGAGGTCGGTCTCGAAGACCAGGATCATCAGGCTCAGCGCCCAGATGACCAGGATGGGTCCGAGGTCACGGCCGCGCGGCAGGTACAGGCCCATGAAGCGGCGGCTGGCCAGCGCCAGCGCGTCCCGTTTGACCATGAGGTAGCCCGCGAAGAAGATCGCGATGACGATCTTGGCGAACTCACCGGGCTGCAGCGATCCGACACCGGGGATGGTGATCCAGATGCGGGCGCCGAACTTGGCCGGGAAGAAGATCGGGGCGATCAGCAGGACCAGCGCGACGACCATCGAGATGTAGGTGTAGCGCTGCAGGACACGGTGGTCCTTGAGGAAGATCAGCACGCCGAGGAAGAGGGCGACACCGAGCGTCGACCACATCAGCTGCCCGGGGGCCATGGCCCCGCCGAGCTGCTTGGTGGTGATCTGCGGTTCCTGGTCCAGCCGCCAGATGAAGACCAGGCCGAGACCGTTCAGCAGGGTCGCGATGGGCAGCATCAGCGGGTCGGCGTACGGGGCCCACTTGCGTACGACGAGGTGGGTGACGCCGGCCAGCAGGCCCAGGCCGAGGGCGTAACCGAGGACGCCGGCGGGGACCGAGCCCTCCTTGGCCAGGCCCACGTTGATGTAGGCGAACACCGGGATGAGCACCGCGAAGACGAGCATGGCCAGCTCGGTGTTGCGGCGGCTCGGGGCACCGATGGTACCCACGGTGGTCGTGGTGGTGGTACTGCTCATCAGCTCTACGGCCCCCTACGCCCTCACTGCTGGGTGCTGCAATTCTTTTCCAGCTTCTGCTGCTCCTCGGAAGGGGGCGTCTGGCTGGTGGTGGGAGTGGGTGTCGGGGTTGCCTGCGGCTTGCCCGCTTGCGTGCCGGGCTTGCCGGGCTTGTTCTTGCGGGCGTCCTCCTCGGCCTTCTTACGGGCCGCCTCACGCTCCGCGGTCTCCCGCTGTTCCTTCGACCGGCAGGCGTTGGCCTGCTTGCCCAGCTCGGTGACCTTGTCGATCGCCTGGTTGCGGCTGTCGACGGCGATGGTCTCCTTGACCTGGTTGCGCTGGTAGACGGGGAGGTACTTGAGTTCGATCTCCGGGTGGTCCTCGTCGACGTTGTTGAGCTTGATCCAGGCGAGGTCCTGGCTGATGCCCTGGTACAGCGCGACGTGGTTGTCCTTGGCCCCGACGAAGTACTGCGTCTGCGTCCAGCGGTAGCCCGCGTACAGGCCGCCGCCGACCACGGCCAGCGCCAGCACGATGATCAGCGACCGTTTGATCCACCGGCCGCGGCCGCGCTCCGGCTTGAGGAACTCCTCGTCGGTGAACGCGCCGAACGAGCCCTGCGGCGGGCCCGCGACGCCGTTGTCGCCGCTGCCCGGCGGCCCGAAGGTGCCGCCCGGCCCGCCCTGCGGCGAGTCCCGGTGGCGGCCCAGTTCGGCGGCGCGGGCGGCCGGCGTCTGCATCGTGCTGGGGTCGCTGAGCTGGTTCTGGTTCTCGGCGACGGCGCCGACGACGACCGGGGTGTCGTTGAGGTGGCCCGCGAGGGTGTCACCGGCGTCGACGTCCAGGACGTCGGCGACGATGCAGGTGATGTTGTCGGGGCCGCCGCCGCGCAGCGCCAGCTGGATCAGTTCCTGCACGGTCTCGTGCGGGCCCTGGTAGCTGGCGAGGGTGTCTTCGAGGGTCTGGTGGCTGACCACGCCGGACAGGCCGTCCGAGCAGATCAGGTAGCGGTCGCCGGCCCGGACCTCGCGGATCGACAGGTCCGGTTCGACGTGGTCGCCGCTGCCCAGCGCGCGCATCAGCAGGGAGCGCTGCGGGTGGGTGGTGGCTTCCTCCTCGGTGATGCGGCCCTCGTCGACGAGCCGCTGCACCCAGGTGTGGTCCTGCGTGATCTGCGTGAGGACACCGTCGCGCAGCAGGTACGCGCGGGAGTCGCCCACGTGGACGAGGCCGAGCCGCTGCCCGGTCCACAGCAGGGCGGTCAGGGTCGTGCCCATGCCCTCCAGCTGCGGGTCCTCCTCGACCATGACGCGCAGCTGGTCGTTGGCGCGCTGGACGGCCGTACCGAGCGAGGTGAGGATGTCGGAGCCGGGGACGTCGTCGTCGAGCTGGACGAGGGTGGAGATCACCTCGGAGGAGGCCACCTCGCCCGCGGCCTGGCCGCCCATGCCGTCGGCGATGGCGAGCAGGCGCGGGCCGGCGTAACCGGAGTCCTCGTTGCCCTCCCGGATCATGCCCTTGTGCGATCCGGCGGCGAAGCGCAGTGACAGACTCATACGCACCTCGCCCGTCGGCTCGGGGTACATCCGCACGGTGCCCACCCTCCGGTCGGGAGCACGCTCGGGTCCGTCGAGTGGACCGCCGCGGCTCGCTCGCTCCGCTCGCGCTCTTTCATGACGTAGCACTACTTCCGCAGCTCGATGACGGTCTTGCCGATGCGGATCGGGGCTCCCAGCGGAATCGGTGTCGGGGTCGTCAGTCGGGTCCGGTCGAGATACGTGCCGTTGGTGGACCCGAGATCCTCGACGATCCACTGGCCGTCACGGTCCGGGTAGATCCTGGCATGCCGGCTGGAGGCGTAATCGTCGTCCAGCACGATCGTGGAGTCGTGCGCGCGTCCCAGCGAGATGGTCTGGCCCTGGAGGGCGACGGTCGTACCCGTCAACGTGCCCTCGGAGACCACCAGCTTTGTGGGGGCACCGCGGCGCTGACGGTTGTTGCCGCGGCCGCCTTCCTGGCGGCGCTGCTGCGGCGGAGCGGCCTGCTGGCGCTGCTGCGGACGCGCCTCCTGGCCGCCGCGCCGGGCGGCGCCGCGCTGTGTGACACGCGTGCCGAACAGGTCGCTGCGGATGACCTGGACGGCCACGATGACGAACAGCCACAGTACGGCGAGGAAACCCAACCGCATGACCGTGAGGGTCAGCTCTGACATTGCCCCCGCTTCACCCTTCGGCTTGCCGGTAAACGATGGTGGTACTGCCCACGACGATCCGCGAGCCGTCGCGGAGCGTAGCGCGGGTGGTGTGCTGCCCGTCTACCACGATGCCGTTGGTAGAACCCAGATCCTGGACGGTCGGCGGTGTTCCGACGCGGATCTCGCAGTGCCGCCGGGAGACTCCCGGGTCGTCGATCCGTACGTCGGCGTCGGTGCTGCGGCCGAGGACGAGGGTGGGCCGGGAGATCTGGTGACGGTTGCCGTTGATCTCGATCCAGCGCCTGGTCTGCGCGCTCCGGTCCGCTCCGCCCCGGCTCTGGTACCAGCTGTCGGGAGCCGCACCCGGCTGCGGGCCCGCACCGGGTGACCCCGGCCGGGACGCGGGCTGGGCGGCGCCGGGCGGCGAGCTGGGCATGGGGGGCGGGCCCACATGACCGCCGGGGCCGGACGGGCTGCTCCGGGGCGCGGTGGGGCGCTGGGCCGCGGCGGCGGCTCCCGGGTGCTCCTGGGACGTGCTGGACGCGAGGGTGCGGCTGCGGACGCGGTACAGGCCGGTGTCGAGGTCGTCGGCCTTCTCCAGGTGCACCTTGATCGGGCCCATGAAGGTGTAGCGCTGCTGCTTGGCGTAGTCGCGGACCATGCCGGAGAGCTCGTCTCCGAGCTGGCCGCTGTACGGGCTGAGCCGCTCGTAGTCGGGGGTGCTCAGTTCGACGATGAAGTCGTTGGGGACGACCGTGCGGTCGCGGTTCCAGATGGTGGCGTTGTTGTCGCACTCGCGCTGGAGCGCGCCGGCGATCTCAACGGGCTGCACCTCGGACTTGAACACCTTGGCGAAGGTGCCGTTGACGAGACCTTCGAGACGCTGCTCGAAGCGCTTCAGTACTCCCACGGGGCACCTCCTTCCTCAGTCTTCGTCAGGTCGGTCTTCGACAGGGTCGTCCTGATACTGCTTACTGATCGTATCCACGCGCCGGGAAATCGGCTGGTTCCCCTTTCCCGCCGTGAGGACGAGTGTCGCCCCTCACAAGGTTGCTCACTGCTGCTTGCTGGTGCGTCACTCCGGCGTCACCGCGATGGGTCCGCGGTGCCGCCGTGGCGAAACTGCCGTGTCATCGGCCACCGGGACGGGCCCTGGCACCGCGATGGCTTCGCGATGAGACCGCGCCGGCGTTGCGATGGCACTGCGATCGTAGATGTGCCCCACTCACAGTGTCCCGCAACCGCCGGGTTCGCCGACCGGGTGGGCGGTGGAGTGGAGCAGTGGGGTGGACGTGGGTGGGGGACGGGTGCCGGTGGGGTTGTGGGGAGGTGGCGGGATCCGGTCGGGGGGCGGCGGGATCCGGTCGCGGGTGGCCCGGGGGTGATTCAGGAGAGGTCCGTCGGGTGGGGCGGCGAAGGGGTGGCAGCGGGAGCCGTCGGGCGGGGCGGCGCCGGGGCCGGGTGGCGGATGCCGGGCGGCGGGAGGGCTCCCGGAGGCGGCCAGGGGCGGGCTCCGAAGAACGGATGTGAAGGCACCCCGGACAGCGTGCTAATGTTCTGCATGTCGCAAGGCGCTCGCACAAGACCCGGACGGAACAGCCCGGAACGCGTGAGAGAATCGAACGACACACCCAATGCGCGGGTGGCGGAATAGGCAGACGCGCTGGATTCAGGTTCCAGTGCCCGAAAGGGCGTGGGGGTTCAACTCCCCCCTCGCGCACAGATGAGACCCCCGGTCCGGGATTCCCGGACCGGGGGTCTTGCGTTGTGCCGACGGCTCTGCCGGGCGGGCTCCGGCGATTGCCGGGCCGCCGCCCGGTAGCTGCCTGGTCGGCCCTTTGGCCGAGGCCCGGTCCGCTCCGGATGCTTCTCGCCCGTCGCCCGGACAGTTGCCGGCCCGTCGTCCGAAAGAAGCGGTGAGGGCTACGTCACATCGGTGACGGCCGCGCTGAAGGCGCGGGTGCGCGCGGTCTCGCGGTCCTGGTGCCAGACGAGGCCGAGTGCGGAGTCCGGCAGGCCGGTGACCGGTACGAAAGCGACGTCCCGGCGCCCGTGATAGTCCGCCGTGGGGCGGCACAGCAGCATCGCGCCGCGTCCGGCGGCGGCGGATGTCAGGCCCTCCTGGAGGGTGCGGACCCCGGGACCGGGCGGGACGGTGCGGCCACCGGGCGTGCTGGTGGGGGCCTGCGCGTGGCGCCAGTACTCGGGAGCGGGGCCTTCGACGGCGATGAGGGGCCCGTCGGCCAGCTCCTCGGCGTCGACGGACGCGCGGGACGCGAAGGGGTGACGCACGGAGACGGCGAGTGTCTGCTGCTGTTCGGAGAAGACCGGCCCCAGTACGAGGCCGGGCTCCTCGACGGGCAGCAGGACGACGGCGGCGTCCACCTCCCCGCGGTGCACCGGGCCGAACGGGTCCTGGAGCGGTATCTCGACGAGCTGCGCGGCGCAATCGGGGTGGCGGGTGTGGAAGGTGTCGACGGCCTTCATGAGGCAGGCGTCGGCGGCCCCCTGGAAGCCGATGCGCAGCCGGCCCCCAATGCCGCGGGCGGCGGCGACGGTGGCCTCGACCGTGCCGCGCAGGGCGTCGTAGGCGGGGCGGAGGGCGGCGAGGAAGTCCGTACCGAGGGGGGTGAGCCGTACGCGGCGACTGGTGCGTTCGACGAGGCGGGCGCCGACACGGCGTTCCAGCGCGCGGACGAGCTGGCTGACGCGGCTCTGTGAGACGTACAGGCGCGCGCCGGTGCGGCCGAAGTGCAGCTCTTCGGCCAGGACCAGGAAGCACTCCAGTTCACGGATCTCCAGGCCGCCGGCGGTGCCGGGCGCAGGGGCCTGGTGCCGGGCCGGGAGGCTTGCTGATCGATGAGTCACGCTCATGGAAGCGTGAGGGGTTCGCCGTTGTTCCCGCGGGCGGCCGCGCGTTGGCTGGGGTGCATGACGACGATCGAGGAAACGGCGGGCCGGGACGGCGCGTTGCGGCCGGGCGGGGGCGCGGGGTGGCCCGCGGTGGGGGCGCTGGCGGCGGCCACGTTCACGGTGGTGACGTCGGAGATGCTGCCCGTGGGGCTGCTGACGCCCATCGGGGGCGCGTTGGGGGTGACGGACGGTACGGCGGGGCTGACGATCACGGTGACCGGTGTGGTCGCGGCGCTGGGGGCGCCGGCGCTGACCCTGGCGGTGGGCCGGGCGGACCGGCGGACGGTGCTGTGCGGGCTGATGGGGATGATCGCGGCGGCGAATCTGCTGGCCGCGTGGTCGCCCGGTTTCGGGGTGATGCTGGCGGCGCGGGTGCTGGTCGGGCTGGGCATGGGCGGCGTGTGGGCGCTGGCGGCGGGGCTCGCGGTGCGGCTGGTTGCGGCGCGGTCGGTGGCCGCCGCGACGTCGTTGATCTTCAGTGGGGTGGCCGCGGCGTCGGTGCTCGGGGTGCCGGCGGGCACGCTGACCGGGCAAGTGGGCGGGTGGCGCGCGGCGTTCGTCGTGGTGGGCGGGGCGGCGGCGCTGGTCGCCGTGGCACTGGCCGTACTGCTGCCGCCGTTGCCGGCCGAGGGGGCCGTACGGCTGGGCGGGGTGCTGCGGCTGTTCCGTGACGCGCGGGTGCGTACCGGGCTGGTCGTGGTGGCGCTGCTGGTGGGCGGGCACTTCGCCGCGTACACGTATGTGCGGCCGGTCCTGGAGGAGGTCTCCGGCGTCGGTCCCGGGGTGATCAGCACGCTGCTGCTGGTGTACGGGGGCGCGGGCGTCGCGGGCAACTTCCTGGGCGGCGCCGGGGCGGGGCGGTCGCCGCGCGGCACGTTGGTGGTGATCAGCGCGGTGCTGGCCGGGGCGGTGCTGCTGGTGCCCGTCCTGGGGGTGGGCGTGCCGGGTGCGGTGGCCCTGCTGGCGGTGTGGGGGCTGGCTTACGGAGGGGTGTCGGTCAGTACGCAGACGTGGCTGATGGCGGTGGCCCCGGAGGCGCGCGAGGCGGCGTCCGCGCTGTTCGTGGCGGTGTTCAACGCGGCGATCGCGCTGGGCGCGTTCGGCGGGGGGCGGGTGGTGGACGGCTGGGGGGTCACCGCGGTGCTGTGGGTCGGGGGTGCGCTGGCTGTGGGGGCGGCCGTCGCGGTGGGGGCGGGACGGGGGCCGGGGGGTTGAATGTGCGCCCGTGCCGTCGTCCCTGTCGGTGCCCCACCGTGGAAGCAGCGACTTTCGTCGAGGCAGGGAACGACGAACGGTGACTGTGTGGGCAGGCGGGCATTTCCTACGCTCAAGGCGTGAACATCACGGGGAGTGCACAGGTGGCGGCCCGGGCGACGGCGGCCCGGGCCGCGGCCGGGCGGGTGTGGCGGTGCCTGACCCGGCCGGAGCAGTGGCCGCCGTACCGCGTCGTCGGTGAATCGCTGCTGGCGCTGATGCTGGGACTGATCGCGCTCGGCATGGAGAAGATCAGCGACGCCGACGGCGTTTCCACCTGGCTGGTGACGGCGGCGGTGATGGTCCTCGCGCCGCTGCGCCGCGCCCTGCCCGGCACGGTCCTGGTCTTCGCGGCGTCGCTGAGCTGGCTGTTCGTGGGGATATCGGCGCTGCTGATCGTGGCGGGCTGGTCGGCCGGGCGCCGGATCGCGGGGAGCGCGCGGGCGCTGGTGGTGTTCGCGGTGGCGCTGCTGCTGAGCATGGCGGTGCCCGTGATCCAGGACTTTCCCGCGGTGTCGCCGGAGAAGCTGATGATCCTGGCGGTGTCGTTCCTGGCGATAGTGGCCATGCCCGGTATTTCGAGCCGCTACTGGTCCCAGCACCGCACCTTGGTGGAGACCCTGCACGCCCAGCGCACCCAGCTGCTGCGGGAGAACGCGATGATCGCCCGCCAGACGCGGCTGCGCGAGCGGCAGCGCATCGCGCAGGACATGCACGACAGCCTGGGCCACCAGCTCACGCTGATCGCCGTGCACACGGGCGCGCTGGAGGTCGACTCCGAGCTGAACGAGCGGCAGCGGGAGGCCGTCGGCGTGCTGCGCGGAGCCTCGGTGGCGGCGATGCGCGAACTGCGCGAGGTCGTGGGGCTGCTGCGCGACGAACACGAGGACGCGGCCGCGCCGCACACGGCGATCGGCGCGGGCCCGGCTCCGAACGCGGGGCAACGCGGGGTCGCCCAGGTGGACGCGTTGGTGGAGGCGTCGCGCGGTGCGGGGGCGCGAATATCCGTCGCCCGGTCGGGGGAGCCGCGCGCGCTGGCACCGGCCGTCGACCGGGCCGCGTACCGCATCGTGCAGGAGGGGCTGACCAACGCGCACAAGCACGCGTCGGGCGCGCCGGTGACGGTGGCGCTGCGCTACGAGCCGGATTCGCTGCTGGTGGAGGTGGTCAACGGGCCGGTGCCGCCGGGTGCTGCCGGCGGTCCCGAGGTCAGCGGCGGCCAGGGGCTGACGGGGCTGCGGGAGCGGGCGCGGCTGGTCGGCGGCATGGTGCACACCGGCCCGGTGCCGGGCGGCGGGTTCAGGCTGGCCGGGGTGCTGCCGTACGGGCCGGTGACGATGACGGCGGCGGTGTCGGAGACGGCCGCGGAGGCGGCTGCGGGTATGGCTGCGGAGCCGATGCTGCCGGTGGGTGTTGGGCTGGGCGGTTCTGGCGATCCGACAGGTCCGGGTGGTGGATCGGTGGACGCCGGTCGTGGGCACCCGGTGGTGCGCACCGGCAAGGACGGTCAGCCGGTCATCGACTGGGCGCGGGTCTATGCGGCGCCGGACAGGGCGATGTTCCGCGGGGAGGCGAGGCGCAGCGGGTTCGCCGTCGGGTGCGGCCTGGCGGCGGGCGTGATCGTGGTCCTGGGGGTGCTGACCGCCTGGGGGATGGTCGAGCTCTTCAAGGCGATGGAGGAGAGTTCGGTGTCGCCGAGCACGTACGAGCAGCTGAAGGTCGGCTCGCCGGAGGACGAGGTACGCGAACAGCTGCCGACCGAGTCGTTCCTGTACAGCGAGCTGAACGAACAGGGGCCGGCGAAGCCGGAGGGCGCGCGCTGCCAGTCCTTCCCGTCCACGGAGCCGTCCGCGAACTGGGAGGAGGAGCCTGCGTTCCGGTTCTGTTTCAAGGACGGGAAGCTGGTGGAGAAGCGGACTTTCCTGGGGAAGGCCTGAGGGCGGCCGGACGGACCGGCGTGTGAACGGGGGGAAGATGACGCTGTCCATGGGAGCAGCCGACCGAGCCGGTGCGGGAGTACGAGTGATCAAGGTGATCGTCGCTGATGACGAGCCGCTCATCAGAGCCGGTATCCGGATGATCCTCACCTCCGCCCGGGACATCGCGGTCGTGGCGGAGGCCGGCAACGGCAAGGAGGCGATCGAGGCCGCGCGTGGCCATGGCGCGGACGTGGTGCTGCTGGACATTCAGATGCCGGTCATGGACGGCCTGACGGCGCTGGCCGAACTGCGCCGGGCGGCACCGTCCGTACGGGCCCTGATCCTGACCACGTTCGGGGAGCGGGAGAACGTCCTGCGGGCGATGGGTGAGGGAAGCGCGGGCTTTCTGCTGAAGGACTCCGCGCCGGACGAGCTGATCCGGGCGGTGCGTGCGGCGGCCGACGGCCACGCCTATCTGTCGCCGGTGGCCACCCGCCACGTGGCCGATTCGCTGGTGGCGCACGGGGGTCCTGGCGGGGAGGCCGGTGCCACCCGTACGGCGCGGCGCGCGGAGGAGGCCGCCCGGCGGCTGTCCGTCCTGACGAAACGGGAGATGGAGGTGCTGTCCCTGCTCGGCGAGGGGCTCTCCAACGCCGACGCGGGCGAGCGGATCCACATGAGCGAGGCGACGGTGAAGACGTACGTCAGCCGCATCCTGTCCAAGCTGGGCTGCGAGAACCGGGTCCAGGCGGCGCTGCTCGCACGGGATGCGGGGTTGGGGGCGTAGCGACGGGCGAGCGGTGTGGGGGCCCTGCCTCCGGGCCGGCACCGCCCCGGCGGGCTGAGTGATGCCCGAGTGCGCGCGGGGCCGGCCCGGCGGACTGTTGCGGCGTGTGCGCGGGGCCGGCCTGGGGGGTCGAGTGAAGCTTGCCGGTGCGGTGCGGTGCGGTGCGGTGCCGGCTGGTGCTGTGCGACGCGTCAGGCGGTGAGGCGGACGGCAAGGGCCTTGGCCTTGTCGGCGGCCTCCTGGAGGGCCTTGTCGCGGGAGGCCTCGTACTGCGGTATGAGTTCCGCCATCGCGGGGTTGCTGGGGGCCGCGGTCAGCTCGGGAACGATGAAGTCGACCTCCATGCCGAACATGGTGCCGAGCACGGCCTGAAGGTAGTTCTGCACGTAGTCGAAGCCCTCGCGGGGCGTGCCCGGGCCGTACGCGCCGCCGCGGCTGGCGACGATGGTCACCGGCTTGCCCTTGAGCGAGGACTCCTCCCCGGTGACCCGGCCCACGATGGTCACGTGGTCCAGCCACACCTTGAGCGTGGAGGGGATCGAGAAGTTGTACATGGGGGCGCCGATGACGACCGCGTCCGCCTTCTCCAGCTCTTCGACCAGTTCGAGGCGGCGCGCGAAAGCGGTCTGCTGCTCGGCGGTGAGGGTGTCCGGGGCGCTGAAGGCGGCGGTGTGGCCCGAGGCGTCCAGGTGCGGCAGCGGGGTGGTGGCGAGGTCGCGGTGGACGACGGTGCCGTCCGGGTGCTGCTCCTCCCAGGCCTTGCGGAAGGCGGCGGTCACCGTGCGGGAGGCGGAACCCTCGGTCGGGAAGAGGGAGGAGTCGAGGTGCAGAAGCGTGGCCATGATGCGGTCCTTCGGTAGTGGCCGGTGCGCGGCCCGAGGAGATGCTCCGTACGTTCCTATGTTTAGCACAGTAGCTTACTTTTCCGCAGTACCAAACGGTAAGGCAGTACTCTGGACGCATGGTGGAACGTGGGGATGCGACGTGCAGGCAGGTGGACACCGGGATGGCGCTGGTCTTCGCGCTGTTCGGCAAGCGGTGGACCGGCTTGATCGTGTCCGTCCTTCTCGGCGGGCCGGTGCACTTCGCCGAGCTGCGGCGGGCGGTCCCCGGAATCAGCGAGCGGATGCTCTCGGACCGGCTGACCGAACTGTCCGCGGTCGGCCTCGTCGTGCGGGAGGTCGACGGTGGACCGCCGCTGCGCGTCTCGTACCGCCTGACCGAGGCGGGGCGGGCCCTCGACCCCGCGCTCAAGGAGCTGGCCCGGTGGGCCGAGACGTACCTCGCCGACGGCGGGCAGTGTCCGGAACGCTTCCGGAAGTGAGGGGACGGGGCGCGGGGGGCGGCCTTCCGGGGTGTCGGGGCTGAGGCGCGGGGTTCGCGGAGTCCGGGGTGCCCGGGGGCCGGGGCGTCCGGGGTGTCGGGGGCGTCCGGGGTATCGGGGCTGAGGCGCGCGGTTCGCGGGGTTCGCGGGGTTCGCGGAGTCCGGGGCCTTCGGGGCGTCGTGGCTCGGGCGCGTGTCGTGCCTGTTCGTGGGGCAGTCGTGTCGTGGCTCAGCCGTGTCGTTCCTGTGCGGCGTTGTAGCGCAGCAGGTAGGTCGCGAAGCGTTCCAGGTCTTCCTCGTCCCAGTCGGCGAGCCGTGCGTGGAACGCCTGGCGGCGGCTGGCGGTGACATTGGCCAGCATCTGCGCGCCCTTGGTGGTGGGGTGCAGCACCTGGACGCGGTGGTCGTCCGGATCGACGCGGCGCTCCACGAATCCGAGCTTCTCCAGGGCGGAGATCTGCCGGCTGACCGTGGACTTGTCCAGGAGGTAGTGCGCGGCCAGGTCCGTCGCGCGGCATCCCTTCTGGTCGTCGAGGTGGGCCAGCAGCGTGTAGGAGACGAGCGAGAGCTCGGGGTGCATACGGGCGGCGGTGGCGCGTGCCCGGCGGGCGAACGCGGTCATCTCCTGCTGGATGGTCTCGACGGATTCGTCTCTGCGGGCCACGGGTGCTTGCCTTTCGTTGAAGTAGTTGTATAGTACAACGTGGAATGAGAGTTGTATAAGCCAACTACTCGAAGCTGAGCGACTAGCTTGAGAAGGCACGACGCATGAGTTCGGTCCGACGCCCCGACCACCACCGCCCTGATCACCGAGCCGATCTACGGCACGTCCTGACCCACCTGATCACCCCGCTGCTGATGTGCGTCGGCATGGGCCTCGCCTACTTGGGAGCCTTCGCGCACCCCGAGCCGCACCACCTGCCCGTCGCCGTGGTCGGTTCCGGCTCCCAGACGCAGGTGCTCGCCCAGACGATCAGCGACAAGGCGCACGGCGGCCTGGACGTACGCACGGTCGGCAGCCGGGCCGAGGCCGAGGACCAGCTGAAGCACCAGGAGATCTTCGGCGCGTACGTGGCGGACACGCACGCTTCCGGCGGCGGCGCTCCGGCGGGCGCCACGGCGGCCAAGGGCGGCAGCGCCAAGGCGGCGCCCGAGCTGCTGGTCGCGACGGCCGGTTCCGACACCACGGCGTCCGTGGTGCAGAAGGTCTTCACGCCCGTCGCGGCCCAGCAGGGCGCGCCGCTGAAGGTCACCGATGTCGCTCCGCCGGCCGAGGACGATCCGACGGGCCAGGGACTCTTCTTCCTGATGGTCGCGATCAGCATCGGCTCGTACGCCTCGGTCGCGGTGATCGGCGGCGCGGGCGGCGTACTGCCGATCCGGCTGCGCGCGGCGCTGGCGGTCGGTACCTCCTTCGTGGTCAGCATTCTCGGCACGCTCTTCGCCGGGCCGGTCTTCCACCTGGTCGATCACGGGCTGTGGGGGCTGTGGAGCATGGCCTGGCTGTACTCGGCGGGGATTTTGCTGATCGGTACCGGGCTGCACACGTTCCTCAAGCGCTGGACCACGCTGGGCGTCATGGCGCTGTTCGTGATGCTCAACTTCACCTCAGCGGGCGGTGTCTTCCGCCCCGAGCTGCAGAACGGTTTCTTCGCCTCCCTCCACGCTTTCTGGAACGGCGCCGGCTTCGTCGAGGGCACCCGCAGCCACGTCTACTTCGACGGCAACGGGCTGGCCGGCCACGTCTGGACGCTGGTCCTGTGGCTGGTCGTGGGCTTCGTGATGGTCGGGGTGGCGTCCCTGGCCGAGACGCGCAGGCGGCGCGCGGCGGCGGCCGCGGCGCAGAACGCGACGGCCGTGGCCGCGGCCGCGGTGGCCGCCACGGTGCCGGAGCGCCGCCCTGCCCACGCGGCGACGACCGGCGACAGCAAGAGCGCGGAGCGGGCCGGGACGACGGCGGAGGAGGCCGAGGAGGAGATGGAAGAGGCGGTCGGAGTCTGAGCAGGAGGCACCCGCCCCGGGTGCCACACGCCTCACTCCGACTCTGTCACGCAGAGTTATCCACAGGCCCTGCCGCGAGGCGGGGCTTGTCTGTACCGTCGTGACCACGCGGCGGGGACAGCGGCCCGGCGACCGGCGGTAGGCCACTGGCACATCACCGGTACGCCACCGGTTTCCGAGGTTGTTCCGACGCGGCCGGACGACGGGGTCCGGGGCGGGGCACGGGCACGAAGGGGGAGGGGGCGGCGATGACGCGATTGCCGTACGTAACGGGGTTCGCGAAGCGGGACGCGCGGGGTTCCGCGCCGAAGGCGGTCGGCAAGGCGCTCCGGGAGCGGGCACCACGCTCGGCGCACGGCCGGTTCACGCCGGAGGCCGGTCGGCCGGACGCGGTGGCGTCGGTCGAGGAGTCCAACGCCGGCCGTCTCCCGGAGCTGATCCCCATACGGGTCGGACGGATGGCCGCCGGCCCGTTCGCCTTCCTCCGCGGCTCCGCCGGCCTGATGGCGTACGACCTGATGGCCACCCCGGTGACCGGCATCGGCGCGCAGATATGCGGCGACGCGCACGCGGCCAACTTCGGCCTCTACGGCGACGCCCGCGGCAAGCTGGTGATGGATCTCAACGACTTCGACGAGACCTTGTACGGGCCCTGGGAGTGGGACCTGAAGCGGCTCGCGGCCTCACTGGTGCTGGCCGGGCGGGAGGCCGGGGCGAGTGAGGTGCAGTGCCGGGAGGCGGCCCGGGACGCGGCGGGCGCGTACCGTCGCACGATGCGCCTGCTGGCGGGCATGCCGGCCGCCGACGCCTGGAACGCGATAGCCGACGAGGAACTGGTCTCGCACGCGGACGCCCGTGACCTGCTGGGCACGCTGGAAAGGGTGGTGGCCAAGGCCCGGAAGAACACCAGCGCGCGGTTCGCGGCGAAGTCGACGGAGGAGATAGCCGGCGGCGGACGGAGGTTCGTGGACGCCCCGCCCGTACTGCGGCGCATACCGGACGCGGAGGCCGCCGCGGTCGTCGCCTCCCTCGCCGATTACCTGCACACGCTGCCGGAGGACCGGCTCCCGCTGCTGGCCAGGTATGAGGTGCAGGACGTGGCGTTCCGGGTGGTGGGCACGGGGAGCGTGGGCCTGCGCTCGTACGTGGTGCTGCTGCTGGACCATCGCGGTGAGCCACTGGTGCTCCAGGTGAAGGAGGCAAGGAGCTCGGCACTGTCGCCGTACGCGGAGAAGGCCGGCTTCCCGGCACCGGCTGTGGCGCACGAGGGCCGGCGCATCGTGCGCGGGCAGCGGCACATGCAGGTGGTGAGCGACAGCCTGCTGGGCTGGACAACGGTGTACGAGCCGTGGCCGGGGCGGAGCGGCAGCGGGAGCACTGTGCGTGAGCAGGAGCGGCGGGGGGAGGACGAGCTGGGTCGGGGCAGGGATGAACCGGGTCGGGGGAGGGGCGAGCTGGGCCGGGGCAGGGATGAATCGGGGCGGGGTGGGGGTGGGGAGGGGGCGGGGAGGCCCTACCAGGTGCGGCAGTTCCGGAACCGCAAGGGCAGCGTCGACCCGGCCGCTCTCGCCGGCGATCAGATCGACGATTACGCGCGGATGACGGGCGCGTTGTTGGCCCGGGCCCATGCGCACAGTGCCGATCCGCGTGTGGTGGCCGGGTACTGCGGTAAGGGCGCTGCGTTGGACGAGGCGCTGGCCGATTTCGCGGTGGCCTACGCGGACCGTACGGAGGCGGATCACGCGGAGTTGGTCGCGGCGATCAAGAGGGGGCGGATAGCCGCGGAGACGGGAGTCTGAACGGGGGCGCACCGGGCCGTAGGGTGGCCGGGTGACGAACTCGCAGGCGGAGAACGCGCAGGACGGCCAGGACGCACATGCGGCCTCTGGAGGCGCGGGCCATGCGGCCCACGCGTCTCAGGGGGAGTACCCGACTCAGGCGGCCCAAGCGGCCCCGGCGGCCCCGGTGGGTCAGGAGGCCCAAGCCGGGCCGGCGGGCCTCGCGGGTCAGGGAGGCCATGCGAGCCCGGACGAGGACCTGTACCCGCCCCAGGGCGACCCGGCCCACACGTACGGTGGCTCGGACCATGCTCCCGATGGCTCGGACCCTGCTCAGGGTGGCCCGGACCACGCTCCCGGCGACCCGGACCACACGTACGGTGCCCCGGACCACGCTCCCGGCGACCCGGCCCACACGTACGGTGGCCCGGACCACGCACACGGTGGTTCGCCCCACGCACACGGTCGTCCGGCCGACGTTCAGGGTGACCCGGCCAGGCCTCAGGGCACCCCGGAGCCCCCCCAGGGTGGCGACGGATCGGGCGGGGCGGCCACGGAGCGGTTGGCGCGGGCGGTGGAGGCTGCTGAGCAGGCGTTGATCGAGTTCGAGATCGCGGTGGAGACCTTCCGGGTGGAGGTGGAGAACTTCTCCCGGCTCCACCACCAGCGTCTCGGACCCATGTACGCGCGGCTGGACGAGCTGGATGCCCAGATCGCCGAGGCGATCGCAGCTCGTACGGGTGACGCCGAGGACGTCCGCAAGGCGCGGGAGGCGCGGGCGTCGGTGCTGCCGATGCCTGATGTCGAGGAGCTCTTCCACGGGTGGATGGGGTCCGAGGGCCTGTACCCGGAGGCCGAGGCGATGCTCAACGAGCAGTCGGTCCGGCCGCCGCAGAAGGTGCGGCCGAGCGAGGAGGCCCGTCGGGTCTACCGCGACCTGGTGCGCAAGGCGCATCCCGACCTGGCGCGCGACGAGGCGGAACGGGGTCGCAGGGACGCGTTCATCGCGCGGGTCAACGCGGCGTACGGAGCCGGGGACGAGGGTGCGCTGCGTGAGCTGGCCCGTGAGTGGGAGGCCGGGCCGGTGCCGCGGGAGCAGCGGCCGAGCGAGAGCGAGGAGCTGTACGCGCGGCTGGAGTGGCTGGCGGCGCGTAAGGAGATGCTCGCGGCGGTCGCCGCGGAGCTGGAGGAGAGCGCGATCGGCGCGATGATCAAGATGGCGCCCGAGGACCCGGACGCGCTGTTGGAGGAGATCGCCGAGAAGCTGCTCGCGGACGTCTCCGAACGCGAGGCGTACCTGGCGCAGCTGGTCGGGTAGCGTCGGGACCATGCACTTTGGTTCTCTGCCCACGGTCGGTGTCGACGCTCTGACGTCCGAGGACTTCCTCCTCGACGTGCGGGAGCACGACGAGTGGGAGGCGGGGCACGCCGAGGGCGCGCTGCACATCCCGATGAGCGAGTTCGTCGGGCGGTACGGCGAGTTGACGGAGCGGGCGCCCGACGGCGGCAAGGTCTATGTGCTGTGCCGGGTCGGCGGCCGGTCCGCTCAGGTCGCCCAGTACCTGATCCAGCAGGGCATCGACGCGGTGAACGTCGACGGCGGCATGCAGGCCTGGGAGGCCGCCGGCCGCCCGGTGAGGAACAGCAAGGGCGAGCCGGGCGCGGTCGTCTGACCCGCGCCTTTCGTCCGGCCCGCGCCGCAGTGGTCCGGTCTGTAACAGTGGTCCGGCCCGCGCCGCAGCGGTCCGGCCTGCAACAGTGGCCCGGCCCGCGCCGCAGCGGTCCGGCCGTAGCACTGGTCCGGCCTGCGCTGTAATGATCCGGCCTGTAGGAACGGTCCGACCCGCAGCGCCCCTCCTGCCCCCGGAGTTCAGCCGAGGGGATGGGCGGCCAGCAGGTCGCCCAGGGTCTCTTCGTGTGCGGCGGCCGGGCCGAGGGAGAGTTCGAGCTGTTTCGCCCAGGCGTGGTAGCGGTGCAGTGAGTAGTCCGTGTCCGCGCCGAAGCCGCCGTGCAGGTGCTGAGCGGTCTGGACGACGCGGCGTACGCCCTCCGAGGCCCAGATCTTGGCCACTGCCACATCTCCCGCCGGTGGCAGCGCACCGTTCGCGTCGGTGCTGATGCGCCATGCGGCTTGCCAGAGGGTGGCTTCCATGGCCCGCAGGTCGATGTAGCGGTCGGCGGCCTGGACGGCGACGGCCTGGAAGGTGGCGACGGGGAAGCCGAACTGTTCGCGCTTCGCCGTGTAGGCGCTGGTCATGGCCAGTACGGCTTGGCCGAGCCCGAGGGCCAGCGCGCACGTGCCGGTGGTGAGGACGTTGCGCAGCCACTCCCAGGCGCGGGGGTCGGTGATCACCTCGTCGGTGCGGGCCCGTACGGAGTCCAGGTGGACTTCCGCGTGGCGTTCGCCGTTGGTGGAGACCTGGTCGTGGAGGCGGACGCCGTCCCGGAGGCGGGGTATGAGGGCGAGTACGGCGGTTCCGTCGCCGGTGTGGGCGGGGACGAGGACGCGGTCGGCGCTCTGCGCCCAGGGAACGGCGGTCTGCAGGCCGTCGAGGATCCACTCGGGGCCGTCGCGGTGAGCGGTGACGGCG
Organism: Streptomyces sp. NPDC052496; assembly: GCF_040679095.1. NCBI lineage: Bacteria > Bacillati > Actinomycetota > Actinomycetes > Kitasatosporales > Streptomycetaceae > Streptomyces > Streptomyces sp. NPDC052496. The sequence goes on along the minus strand of NZ_JBFAUH010000003.1, from coordinate 156,808 downwards.
AGTTCGGCGGGGTCATGGCCGGTACGCCCCTCGGCGGCGACGGTGATGACCAGTTCGCCGCGCCCGGCCCGGGGCAGTACGTCGGCGCACAAGGTGTCGGTGGCGTACGTCTGGACCGCGAAGGCCGCGGCGCTGTTCTCCAGCAGCGGTACGCGGGCGAGCACCCTGGCGGACTCGCGCAGCACCAGGCAGAGCGCGATCGGGTCCAGTCCCGCTCCGCCGTACTCCGGAGCGATCAGCAGGCTCAGCAGGTCGGTGTCGGCCAGCTTGCGCCACAGCGGGCGGTCGAAGTCGTCGGCCACGGCTCCGGCGGTGAGCGCGGGGCTCGGCACGCTGTCGGGCACGACGTCCGCGAAGACGGCCTCGGCCGCCTCGACGGCCGCCTGCTGCTCCTCGGTGAAGGTGAAGTCCACTGGCCTGTCCTCCCGCGTGCCCGCACGGCGGCTACCTGACGAGGCGTCAAGTTAGAACAGGTTGCAGTATTTGTGAATGGGGTCAGCGGTCAAAGTCCAGCTCGACCTCCTCCGTCACGGGATGCGACTGACAGGCCAGCACGTACCCCGACGTGACTTCCTCGTCCTCCAGTGCGTAGTTGCGGTCCATGCGAACCTCGCCCCGCACCAGGAACGCGCGGCAGGTCCCGCAGACACCGCCCTTGCAGGCGTACGGAGCGTCGGCGCGGTTGCGCAGCACGGTCTCCAACAGCGGTTCACCGTCCAGCACCGGCCAGCTGCCGGCCCGGCCGTCCAGCGTCGCGGTCACGGTGCTGCGCGCGGAGGCGCGGAGCGGGGCGGCAGCACCCGGGAGGGAGGGTGAGCTTCCCGTAGCTGCGGCGAGCTCCGCAGGGGTGGGCTCGGATATGTGGAAGATCTCTTCGTGGATGCGGTTCCGGGGCACTTGGAGGGTGCGCAGGGCTCGCTCCGCAGCCTGGACGAGGCCGTACGGGCCGCACAGATACCAGCCGTCCACGGACGCCACGGGCAGCAGGGCGGGCAGCATCTCCCGCAGCCGTTCCTCGTCCAGCCGGCCGGAGGGCAGGCCCGACTGCTGGTCCTCGCGGGAGAGCACGGAGACGAGCTGGAAGCGGTCCGGGAAGCGGTCCTTGAGGTCGGCGACCTCCTCCAGGAACATCGTGGACGCTGCCGTACGGTCGCTGCGGATCAGGCAGAAGCGGGCGTCCGGGCGGCGGGTCAGGAGGGTCGCGACGATGGACAGCACCGGTGTGATGCCGCTGCCGCCGACGATGCCCACGAAGTGCCCGGGGCGCGGGGCCAGCACGAAGCGCCCGGACGGCGCCATGACGTCGACCGTGTCGCCGACGGCCAGTTCCTTGAGCGCGTACGTGGAGAACTCGCCGTCCTCGACCAGCCGGATCCCCACCCGCAGGGCGGGCTCGTCCGACGCCGGGGTGCAGATCGAGTACGTACGGCGGATCTCCCGGCCGTCCACCGTGCGGCGCAGCGCGATGTGCTGCCCGGGGACGTGCCGGAAGGTCTCGCGCAGCTCGGCCGGTACCTGGAAGGTGACGGCGACGGCGTCGTCCGTGAGCCGCTCGATCTCCGCGACCCGGAGCGGGTGGAACATCACAACTCCTTGAAGTGGTCGAACGGTTCGCGGCAGGAATCGCAGCGGCGCAGCGCCTTGCAGGCGGTGGAGGAGAAGCGGCTGAGCAGGGTGGTGTCGGTCGAGCCGCAGTGCGGGCAGCGGATCGCCAGGGACACCGGCACCGGTCCGCCGGCCGGGCCGGTGGGGCGTGGCGGGGCTATGCCGAACTCGGTCAGTTTCCGGCGGCCCTCGGCCGTGATCGCGTCGGTCGTCCAGGGCGGGTCGAGGACCGTGCGCACCTCGACCTGGGGGATGCCGTTGTCGTGGAGGACGCGCTCTATGTCGGCGGACATGGCCTCGACGGCGGGGCAGCCCGTGTACGTCGGGGTCAGCTCGACCTCCACCTGGCCGGGGCCCGTCAGCCGCAGTCCGCGCAGGACGCCCAGCTCGGCCAGGGTGATGACCGGAATCTCCGGGTCGGGTACGGAGCCGGCCAGGTCGAGCAGTCGCTCTTCGAGTGTGGTGGTCACCATGTCGCCCCCGGGTGGCTGCGGTGCAGATGCTGCATCTCGGCGAGCATCCGGCCGAACGGCTCGGTGTGCAGCCCCTGGCGTCCGGCGCCCGCGGTCCAGGCGCCGCGGCTCGGCCCTTCGGGGACGGTGAGGGTGGCACGCGTCAGGACGCTTTCGACGCGGGTGGCCCAGGCGTCGTGCAGCGCGGGCAGGTCCAGGTCCAGGCCTGGTACGGGCTCGAAGAGCTCACCGGTGAAGCGCCACAGGGCCTCCAAGCCGCGCTGCATACGCGCGTGGCTCTCCGCGGTGCCGTCCCCGAGGCGCAGGGTCCACTGCTCGGCGTGGTCACGGTGATAGGCGACCTCCTTGACCGCCTTGGCCGCGAGGGGGGCCAGCGGGCCGTCACCGGTGGCCAGTTGCCCGTACAGCAGCTCCTGGTAGGTGGAGAAGTACAGCTGGCGGGCGATGGTGTGGGCGAAGTCGCCGTTGGGCTGCTCGACGAGCTGGCAGTTGCGGAAGGCGCGTTCTTCGCGGAGGTAGGCCAGTTCGTCCTCGTCCCCGGCGAGGGAGAGCAGGACGCGGGCCTGGCCGAGGAGGTCCAGCGCGATGTTCGCGAGGGCCACCTCTTCCTCCAGGACGGGGGCGTGCCCGGCCCACTCCCCCAGCCGGTGGGACAGGACGAGGGCGTCGTCACCGAGGGCCAGAGCCGGGGCGGCGGTGGCGTCCCGGGCGGGGGAACCCACGGGGGCGGCGGCCGCGGTGGTGCCGGCATCGGTGGCCGGGTCCTGTGCTGTCGGTACGGGCTTCACAGGTGCTGCACCCCGTCCGGGATCTCGTAGAAGGTCGGGTGGCGGTAGGGCTTGTCGGCGGCCGGCTCGAAGAAGGAGTCCTTCTCGTCCGGGGAGGAGGCGGAGATCGCGGCGGACGGGACCACCCAGATCGAGATGCCTTCGGATCGGCGGGTGTAGAGGTCCCGGGCGTTACGCAGGGCCATCTCGGCGTCCGGGGCGTGCAGGCTGCCCGCGTGGGTGTGGGACAGACCGCGGCGGCTGCGCACGAAGACCTCCCACAGCGGCCATTCGGCGGGCTTGGCGGAGCCGGCCGCCGCAGCGGTCCCCGCTCCGGCCGCTCCTGCTCCGGCCGCTCCCGTCCCGTACGACCCGTCCCCGGGTCCGGTCCCGGACACCGGACGCCCGGATCCGTCCGGCACCGCCCGGCTCTCCGGGCTGTCGCCGTCTCCCGTACCGGTCGTGGTCATCGCGTCCCCTCCCCGTGCTTGGCCGCGTACGCCGCCGCGGCGTCGCGCACCCAGGCGCCCTCCTCGTGGGCGCGGCGCCGCTGGCTGATCCGTTGTTCGTTGCAGGGCCCGTTGCCCTTGAGCACTTCGCGGAACTCGTCCCAGTCGATGGGGCCGAAGTCCCAGTGGCCGCGCTGCTCGTTCCACTTCAGGTCGGGGTCCGGGAGGGTGAGCCCGAGCGATTCGGCCTGCGGGACGCAGATGTCCACGAAGCGTTGGCGCAGCTCGTCGTTGGAGTGCCGTTTGATCTTCCAGGCCATGGACCGGGCCGAGTGCGCCGATTCGTCGTCGGGCGGGCCGAACATCATCAGCGACGGCCACCACCACCGGTCCACCGCGTCCTGCGCCATGGCGTGCTGGGCTTCGGTGCCGCGGCTCAGGGCCAGCAGGAGCTCGTATCCCTGGCGCTGGTGGAAGGACTCCTCCTTGCAGACGCGGACCATCGCGCGGGCGTACGGACCGTAGGAGCAGCGGCACAGCGGGACCTGGTTCGTGATCGCGGCGCCGTCCACGAGCCAGCCGATGGCGCCGACGTCGGCCCAGGTCAGGGTGGGGTAGTTGAAGATGGACGAATACTTCTGGCGGCCGGAGTGCAGTTTGTCGAGCAGCTCGTCGCGGCTCGCGCCGAGGGTTTCGGCGGCGCTGTAGAGATACAGGCCGTGGCCCGCCTCGTCCTGGACCTTCGCCATCAGGATCGCCTTGCGGCGCAACGAGGGGGCTCGGGTGATCCAGTTCGCCTCCGGCTGCATTCCGATGATCTCGGAGTGCGCGTGCTGCGCCATCTGGCGCACCAGTGACGAGCGGTAGGCCTCCGGCATCCAGTCGCGCGGCTCGATGCGCTCGTCCGCGGCCACGGCCGCGTCGAATCCTGCCTCCAGGGCCGCGAGGGATTCCTCGCCCGGCGCGATCGTCGTCATGTGATCCCCCTGCCTCCCGACCGACCGATCGTTCGGTTCAATGGTGTGGCTCGAACGCGCGGGGTGTCAAGCCTGTGGATAACTCGGGGGAGGGTGTGCCGCGTGGGGCCGCCTAGGTACGGTTCCGGGGCGGTGAAAAGCCGCTCGGGATCTGGGAACGGGGCAGGAATGCAGCAATACGGGGACGAATCGCGGCCACCAGCCGCGCTCTCGCTACCGTCACGCGTCGTGGTGAGCGTCGTGGCCGGCGCTGTGACACTGGCCGTCGCCATTCATCTGGCGATGATGTTCCTGCACGTGGCGCCGCCGAACACGCTGAGCAAGCAGCACGGCGAGCTGATCAACGATTACGTGTTCCCGGAGTACGAGCAGAACTGGAAGCTCTTCGCGCCCAACCCGCTGCAGCAGAACATCGCGGTGCAGGTACGGGCCCAGGTGCGCACCGCGGGCGGTGACCGCCTGACCACCGGCTGGACCGACCTGTCCGCCGTCGACGGCCGGGCCCTGCTGCACAACCCCGTACCGAGCCACACCCAGCAGAACGAACTCCGCCGCGCCTGGGAGTACTTCCAGAACACCCACGACGCGCAGAACCGCGCCTCCGGGATGCGGGGCGAGCTGGCCGAGCAGTACGTACGGCGGATCGTGATGCAGCGCATGAGCGCGCAGTGGACGGCGCGCGGCGCGGTCGAGCAGGTGCAGGTGCGCTCGATGACGACGGCCGTCAGCCCGCCGTCGTGGAGCTCGGAGAAGATCAGTGACAAGCCCAGGTACCGCGAGCTGCCGTGGTGGCCGGTCACCGCAGCCGACCTGCCTGAAGGAGCGAGGATCCAGTGACAGCGCACAGGACGCCTTCGCAGGCGGCAGGGGACGCGGCGGGCACCGGTGCCCCGGAGGCGGCCGGCCAGGCAGCCACGACCGCGCAGGAAGCGACCGGCCAGGCAGCCACGACCGCGCAGGAAGCGACCGGCCAGGCAGCCACGGCCACAAAGAAAGTGACCGGCCAGGCCGACGCCGCCTCTCGGCAGACGACCACCGGGGCCGAAGCCGCCCCCCAGGAGACGACCACCGGAACCGGCATCGCCTCCCCCGCACCGACCGTCCCCGCCCAGTGCTCGGCGGAAGCGGAACGAGCCGACTCCTCCACCCGCACCACCTGGCCCGCCGTCACCCCGCACGCGCAACCGGGTCCGGCCGCCCCGCCGCCCCCCGGCAGCGGTGAGACGCGCATCGAGCGCGCCTTCGGGCAGGCCTTCCGGCGCGTCACGGGCACCGCCTTCGCCCCGTACCAGTCCGCCGTCATCCGCATCGGCTTCGCGGCCACCTGGCTCTTCTTCCTGCTGCGGGAGTGGCCGAACCGGCAGGAGCTGTACGGGCCGCACGGTCCCTGGAGCGGCGACATGGCGCGCCGGCTCCTCGGCGGCAACGAGGCCTTCTCCATCCTGACCTGGACCGACAGCCGCGGCTGGTTCGAGCTCGTCTACGGGCTCGCCATCGTCGTCAGCGCCCTGCTGCTGGTCGGCTGGCGCACCCGCACCATGTCGGTGCTGTTCATGGTGGGCGTGCTCTCGCTCCAGAACCGCAGCATCTTCATCGGGGACGGCGGCGACAACGTCGTCCACCTGATGGCGATGTACCTGGTGCTGACCCGATGCGGGCAGGTGTGGTCGCTGGACGCCCGCCGCGCCGCGCGGCAGGCGCGGCTCTCCGAGGGCCGCCCGGAGCGTGACGTCACCGGCGTCGTCCTGTGGGCGGTCCTGGGGCTGTCCCTCGCCGTCACGCAGGCCCTGGGCCTGGCCGGCCTCTCCTGGTTCGGTCCCGGTCCCTTCCCGAACGTGGGCTGGGGCCTGACCTTCTGGGTGCTGTGGCTCTCCCACGGCGCCTGGTGGGCGGCGCGGCGGTACGCGCCCGGGGAGCCGCGGACCGTCCTCGACATGATCGGCAAGCTGGTGCACAACGGCGCCCTGCTGGTGATCGTCGTCGAGGTCTGCCTGATCTACGCCACCGCCGGCTGGTACAAGATCCAGGGAACGCGCTGGCAGGACGGCACCGCGGTGTACTACCCGATGCACCTGGACTACTTCTCGCCCTGGCCGGAGCTGTCCCGGGTGCTCGCCGACAACGGCCTGATGATCATGCTGATCACCTACGGCACGGTGATCGTCCAGGTCGCCTTCCCCTTCACCCTCTTCAACCGCCGCCTGAAGAACGTGCTGCTGGTCGCGATGATCTGCGAGCACCTGTCGATCGCGTTCCTGCTCGGCCTGCCGTTCTTCTCGCTCGCGATGATCACGGCGGACGCGGTGTTCCTGCCGACGGTCTTCCTGGTGTGGCTGGGCGCCCGGGTCACCTCCGTACGCGACCGGGTGCTCCCACGGCGTACGGAAGACGGGAAGCAGGACCGCCGGGCGGTTGTCGGCACGTCCTGAGCCCAAGCCGCCGCGCACCCGGGAGGCGGGTCCGAGGGCCCGAGTCCGGCCACCCGGGGACGCATGCGAGTGCCGCCGTGGACGGGTGCGGCGGATGTCGGCCCGTCGGGCAGTTGAGATAGTGGGGAAATGATCGAGAACGGGACCTCGGACGATCCGGTACGGCGCTGGCGCGCGAGCGCCGGCGACCCGGCCTCGGTCCTCCTGGACGGCTTCCACGCGCTGAAGCACGCCTTGCGCTTCGGCGGGGACGTACGGCACGTACTGACCAGCGACAAGGCCGCCCTGCTGGCGCTCGCCGAGGAACTCGCCGACGATCTGACCGACGACCTCGAAGCCCTGGCGGAGCAGGTGCCCGCGGCGGCGCTGCGCACGCTCCTGCCGAAGGTGCACCCCACAGGTGTCGCGGCCCTCGCGGCGCGCCCCGACGCCGCGGCGAACCTGGCCAGGCTCCGCGAGACCCCGCGGCCCTCCCCCGTCGTCCTGCTGGAGAACCCTCGCAACCTGGGCAACATCGGCGCCGTCATCCGCCTGGCGGCCGGTTTCGGCGCGACCGGGGTGGTCACCACCGGCACGCTCGACCCCTGGCACCCCAACGCCGTACGGGGCAGTGCCGGCCTGCACTTCGCCAGCGCGGTGGAGCGCGTGACGCTGCCGGACCTGCCGCCGGGCCCGGTCTATGCCCTCGACCCGGAGGGCACGGACATCCGGTCCGTGACCTTTCCCGACCACGCGATCCTGGCCTTCGGATCCGAGCGGCAGGGCATCTCGGACGAACTGCGGGACCGGGCGTCGGCGCTGGTCGCGGTGCCGATGCAGGCACGGGTCTCCAGCTTCAACCTGGCCACCAGTGTGGCCATGGGCCTCTTCCACTGGATGTCCCGCGGCACCCCGGCCCCGGCCGCCGCGGCCGGGGTGACCGGAGCGGCCGGACCTGACGTCTTCTAACTCGCCTGTACGGGCCTGCGCACCTCCACCGTCCGGAAGCGGTCGGCCACGAAAGCGCCGTCGCACAGCGCCGCGTTCGCCGCCGGGTTGCCGCCCGAGCCGTGGAAGTCGGAGAAGGCGGCGGTCTGGTTGACGTACACCCCGCCGGTCAGGTTGAGGGAGAGCTGCGCGCACTCCTCCAGGCACGCCTCCTCCACCAGCTTCTCCACCTCCTCGGAGGTGGTGTAGGCGCCGACGGTCATGGCGCCCTTGTCACGGGTCGTGCGCCGCAGCAGGTCCACCGCGTCCGCCGCGGAGTCCACGGCCACCGCGAAGGAGACGGGACCGAAGCACTCCGAGAGGTACGCGGCGTCGGCGCCCGCGCCCTCCCAGAGCTTGCGCGCGCCGTCCATCTTGACCATCACCGGCGTACGGACCGTGGCGTCGGGGAAGTCGGGGTTGGCCACCTCCCGGGAGGCCAGAGCCACCTCACCCAGCCCGGAGGCGGCCTCGACGCGCTCCTTGACCTGTGGGTTGACGATCGCGCCCAGCAGGGCGTTGGCCCGTGCGTCGTCGCCCAGCAGCTTGTCGACGGCGGTCGCGAGATCGCCGACCACCTCGTCGTACGACTTGGGGCCGACGTCCGTGGTGATGCCGTCGCGGGGGATGAGGAGGTTCTGCGGGGTGGTGCACATCTGGCCGCTGTACAGGGACAGGGAGAAGGCGAGGTTGCCGAGCATGCCCTTGTAGTCGTCCGTCGAGTCGATGACGACCGTGTTGACGCCGGCCTTCTCCGTGTAGACACGCGCCTGGGGCGCGTTGGCCTCCAGCCAGTCGCCGAACTCCGTGGAGCCGGTGTAGTCGATGATGCGCACCTCGGGGCGCACGGCGAGGGTCTTGGCCAGGCCCTCACCGGGCCGGTCGACGGCCAGGGCGACCAGGTCGGGGGAGAACCCGGCCTCGGCCAGCACCTCGCGCGCCACCCGGACGGTGAGCGCGAGCGGCAGCACGGCCCGCGGGTGCGGCTTGACCAGGACCGCGTTGCCGGTGGCCAGGGAGGCGAACAGGCCCGGGTAGCCGTTCCACGTCGGGAAGGTGTTGCAGCCGACCAGGAGGGCGACACCGCGGGGGACGGCCTTGAAGGTCTTGGTCAGCTCCAGCGGATCCCGCTTGCCCTGCGGCTTGGACCACGCGGCCTCGTCCGGGGTGCGGACCTGCTCCGCGTAGGCGTACGCGACCGCCTCCAGGCCGCGGTCCTGGGCGTGCGGCCCGCCCGCCTGGAACGCCATCATGAACGCCTGGCCGCTGGTGTGCATCACGGCCTGCGCGAACTCATGGGTACGCGCGCTGATCCGCGCCAGGATCTCCAGGCACACCAGGGCCCTGGTCTGCGGGCCGGCGTCGCGCCAGGCGGGCATCGCCGCGCGCATCGCGGGCAGCAGCACGTCCGCGTCCGGGTGCGGATAGCTGATGTTCAGCCCGATGCCGTACGGGGAGACCTCGGCGCCCGTCCAGTCGTCCGTGCCGGGCTGTTCCAGCTCGAAGCGCTTGCCGCGCAGGGCGTCGAAGGCGGCCTGGCCGTCCGCCGCGGCGTTCTCCCCGTAGGCCTTGGGGTGCTCGGGGTGCGGGGACCAGTACGCACGCGTACGGATCGCCTCCAGCGCCTGGTCGAGCGTCGGGCGGTGCTTTTCGCGCAGCTGCGCTGCGGTCAGTTCGGCGGCCATCGAAGACCAACTCCTCGTCGGGCGGGGCTGGGGCCTGCCGCTTCAGGGGCGCCCGCCTCGCGGGACGGGCGCGGCGCCGGGAAGTGACTCCCCCGCGCCGCCAGGTCCGAGGACCGGGCTGGGCACCCTTTCGGCGACGGGGCTAGAGTAACCGAACGATCGGTCGGGGCAAGAGGGTCCGGCGAACCTGTGGACAACTCCGTCGGGGAGGATCAGCCGTCATGACAGCCATCGAAGCGGGACGCACCGTCGCGGTCGTCGGCACGGGCACCATGGGCCAGGGAATCGCGCAGGTCGCGCTGGTCGCGGGCCACCCTGTCCGGCTCTACGACGCCGTGCCGGGCCGGGCCGCCGAGGCCGCCGAGGCGATCGGGCGCCGACTGGACCGGCTGGTGGACAAGGGCAGACTGGCACCCGCGGAGCGCGCAGCGGCCCGCGCGCGCCTCCTGCCCGCCACCGCGCTCCCCGAACTTGCCGACGCTGCGCTCGTCATCGAGGCCGTCGTGGAAGAACTCGGCGCGAAGCAGCAGCTGTTCAGCGCCCTGGAGGACGTGGTCGGCGAGCACTGCCTGCTGGCCACCAACACCTCCTCCTTGTCCGTCACCGCCGTCGCGGGCGCGCTCCGCCGGCCGGGCCGCTTCGTCGGCCTGCACTTCTTCAACCCGGCGCCGCTGCTGCCCCTCGTAGAGGTCGTCAGCGGCTTCGCCACCGACACCTCGGCGGCCGACACCGCGTACGAGACGGCCGCGGCCTGGGGCAAGACCCCGGTACGCAGCGCCGACACCCCCGGCTTCATCGTCAACCGCATCGCCCGCCCCTTCTACGCGGAGGCCCTGCGCCTGTACGAGGAGCGCGCCGCCGACCCGGCCACCATCGATGCCGTGCTGCGCGAGTCCTGCGGCTTCCGTATGGGGCCGTTCGAACTGATGGACCTCATCGGGCAGGACGTGAACGAAGCCGTCACCCGTTCGGTGTGGGAGGGCTTCTTCCGCGACCCGAAGTTCACGCCCTCACTGGCGCAGCGGCGCCTGGTGGAGGCCGGGCTGCTGGGCCGCAAGACGGGCCGGGGCTGGTACGACTACGCAGACGGCGCTCCCGGCCGGCAGCCGCACACCGCGGAGCCGTGCCCGGCACCGGCCGCGGTGACGGTCCACATGCCGCTCGCCGGGCCCGCCGCCGCCCTCCGGGAGCTGATCGAAGAGGCCGGCATCAAGGTCACCGAGGACCGCGCACCGGGGGAGTACGAAGGCTGCATCCGGCTGCCGGGCGGTGCCCGTCTCGCGCTGACGGACGGCCATCCCGCCACGGGTGACGGATCGGGACCGACGATCCGCTTCGACCTGGCGCTGGACTACCGGGCCGCTACCCGTGTCGCCCTCGCACCCGGGGCGGAGGCGTCCGACCAGGACGTACGGGAGGCGGTGGGCCTCTTCCAGGCGCTCGGCAAGAAGGTCAGCGTCATCGACGACGTTCCGGGCCTGATCGTCGCCCGTACGGTGGCGATGATCGTGGATTTCGCCGCGGACGCCGAGGCCCGCGGGGTCGCGAGCCGCGAGGACATCGACACGGCCATGCGGCTGGGCGTGAACTACCCCGGCGGGCCCTCGGAGTGGGCCGATCAGGTCGGCCGGCACTGGGTGTGGAACCTGCTGGAGACCTTGCACCACCAGTACGCGAACGGGCGTTACGGACCGTCCTGGGCCCTGAGCCGCAGTGTGAAGCCGAACGGCCGGATGCTCTAATCATGACCATGGCCAAGCGCGACACCTACACGCCCGATTCGCTGCTGTCGGTCGCCGTGGAGGTGTTCAACGAGCGCGGGTACGACGGCACCTCCATGGAGCACCTCTCCCGGGCGGCCGGTATCTCCAAGTCCTCGATCTACCACCACGTACGCAGCAAGGAAGAACTGCTGCACCGCGCCATAAGCCGGGCGCTGGACGGGCTCTTCGGGGTCCTCCAGGAGCCCGGGGCGCGTACGGGGCGGGCCATCGAGCGCCTGGAGTACGTGACCAGGCGCGAGACGGAAGTGCTGATGGAGGAGCTGCCGTACGTGACGCTGCTGCTGCGGGTGCGCGGCAACACGGACACGGAGCGCTGGGCCATGGAGCGCCGGCGGGAGTTCGACGGTGAGGTCACCGAACTGCTCAAGCAGGCCGCGGCCGACGGTGACCTGCGTGCGGACGTGGACGTGCGGCTGGCGACCCGGCTGCTCTTCGGCATGATCAACTCGATTGTGGAGTGGTACCGGCCGGGCCGGGGCGGCTCGGCGAGCAGCGAGGAGGTCGCCGACGCCGTGGTGCGGACGGCGTTCGCGGGGCTGCGGACCTGAGGGCGGCCGACGGGGGTGAGCCGCCGCTACCCCTGCTCGGCCCCCAGGTCGGTCTCTTCGAAGACGAGCAGGGTGCGGGTGCTGAGCACCTCCGGGATGGACTGGATACGGGTGAGGACCAGCTCCCGCAGCTCCTGGTTGTCCTTGGTGTGCACCAGCAGCAGGACATCGAAATCTCCGCTGACCAGGGCGATGTGCGAGGCCCCGGGGAGCGCGGTGAGCTGGGCGCGGACCGTGCGCCAGGAGTTCTGCACGATCTTCAGCGTGACGTAGGCGGAGGCGCCCTGCCCGGCCCGTTCCTGGTCGATGCGCGCGCTGAAGCCGCGGATCACGCCGTCGTCGATTAAGCGGTTGATGCGCGCGTAGGCGTTGGCGCGCGAGACGTGTACCCGCTCGGCCACGGAACGTATCGAGGCCCGCCCGTCGCTCTGCAGCATGTTCAGGATCGCGCGGTCGATGGTGTCCAAGGGGCGCGCGGGGCGGTGCCCTCCGTTACTGGCCATCTGTTCGTCCGGCATACCGCCTCGCCTCCCCTGTATGGACGCCCTGTCCTCATCTCAGGCTGTGGAGAACCGATTGTCCACAGGCTGAGCCCGCCTGTAGCCAAAATGTGCTGGCGACCGAACAATCGGTAGGGACGGGCCACCCGCCCGCCCCTTCGTTTTCTACCCGCCCGTCGTCCCCCGTCGATCCCGGCCAGGCGCTCCGCGCCACTCATTCCGAAGACCAGGAGGTGCTCGTCATGACGGTTCTTGAGCAGCGCGGCAGCAGGAGGAGCGGGAGCTACTGGCCCGCGCCGCCGCCCGCGTGGCGCCCCCGTGTGGACCCCACGCCCCTCCTGCCCGACGCGGAGCCGTACCGCCTGCTGGGCACGGACGCCGCCGGCCGGATCGACGCCGGCCTGCTGACGGACCTGTACGAGCAGCTGGTACGCGGCCGCCGGTACAACGCCCAGGCCACGGCGCTGACGCGGCAGGGCAGGCTGGCGGTCTACCCGTCCTCCACCGGCCAGGAGGCGTGCCAGGTCGCCGCCGCGCGGGTGCTGAAGGAGCAGGACTGGCTCTTCCCCAGCTACCGCGACACCCTCGCCGCCGTGGCCCGCGGCCTCGACCCGGTACAGGCCCTCACCCTCCTGCGGGGCGACTGGCACACGGGATACGACCCGCACGAGCACCGCATCGCCCCCCTGTGCACACCACTCGCCACCCAACTCCCGCACGCGGTGGGCCTCGCGCACGCCGCGCGCCTGAAGGGCGACGACGTGGTGGCGCTCGCCATGGTGGGCGACGGCGGCACCAGCGAGGGCGACTTCCACGAGGCGCTGAACTTCGCCGCGGTGTGGCAGGCCCCGGTGGTCTTCCTGGTGCAGAACAACGGGTTCGCGATCTCCGTACCGCTCGCCAAGCAGTCCGCCGCGCCGTCCCTCGCCCACAAGGCGGTCGGATACGGCATGCCGGGCCGCCTGGTGGACGGCAACGACGCGCCCGCGCTGCACGAGGTGCTGGGCGAGGCGGTGGAGCGGGCGCGCCGGGGCGGGGGACCGACGCTCGTCGAGGCGCTCACGTACCGCATGGAGGCGCACACCAACGCCGACGACGCCACCCGCTACCGCACCGACGCCGAGGTCGAGGAGTGGCGGGAGCACGACCCGATAGCCCTGGTGGAACGCGAGCTGACCGAGCGCGGCCTGCTCACCGACGACTTCGTACGGCGGACCCGGGACGGCGCCGAGGAACTGGCCGCCGACCTCAGGGAGCGCATGAACCAGGACCCGGCCCTGGACCCGATGGAGCTGTTCACGCACGTCTACGCCGAACAGACCGGCCAGTTGCGGGCGCAGGCGGCGCAGCTGCGGGCCGAGCTGGCGGCCGAAGCGGCGGACCAGGAGACGGCGGCCGGTGACGGCACGGCCGGTGGTGCGGCGGACGCCGCGGCAGGGGAGAAGCGGCCATGACGGCGACAGCGGCGGAAACCGGACGCAAACCGGCCACCATGGCGCAGGCGCTGAACCGCGCACTGCGCGACGCGATGGCCGCTGACCCGGCCGTCCATGTGATGGGCGAGGACGTGGGGGAGCTGGGCGGGGTCTTCCGGATCACCGACGGCCTGGTGAAGGAGTTCGGCGAGGAGCGCTGCGGCGACACCCCGCTCGCCGAGGCGGGCATCCTCGGTACGGCGGTCGGCATGGCCATGTACGGGCTGCGGCCGGTCGTGGAGATGCAGTTCGACGCCTTCGCCTACCCCGGCTTCGAGCAGCTGATCAGCCACGTCTCCCGGATGCGCAACCGCACCCGGGGCGCGATGCCGCTGCCGCTGACCATCCGCGTCCCGTACGGCGGCGGGATCGGCGGTGTCGAGCACCACAGCGACTCCTCCGAGGCGTACTACCTCGCCACCCCCGGGCTCCAGGTCGTCACGCCGGCCACGGTCGCCGACGCGTACGGGCTGCTGCGGGCGGCCATCGCCTCCGACGACCCGGTGGTCTTCCTGGAACCCAAGCGGCTGTACTGGTCGCGCGCCGACTGGACCCCCGACGCCCCGGAGCCGGTGGCCGAACTGGGCCGCGCGGAGATCCGGAGGCCGGGCCGCAGCGCCACGCTCATCACGTACGGGCCGTCGCTGCCGGTCTGCCTGGAGGCGGCCGAAGCGGCCACGGCGGAGGGCTGGGACCTGGAGGTCCTCGACCTGCGCTCGCTGCTGCCCTTCGACGACGAGACGGTCTGCGCCTCGGTACGGCGCACGGGCCGCGCGGTCGTCGTGCACGAGTCCAGCGGCTTCGGCGGCCCCGGCGGAGAGATAGCCGCGCGCGTCACGGAGCGCTGTTTCCACCACCTGGAGGCGCCGGTGCTGCGGGTCGCTGGCTTCGACATCCCGTATCCGCCGCCGATGTTGGAACGCCACCACCTGCCGGGCGTCGACCGGATCCTGGACACCGTAGGCCGCCTCCAGTGGGAGTCGGACTGGACCGAGGGGAGCGGTGACTGATGGCCGTGGTCCGTGAGTTCACGCTGCCCGACCTCGGTGAGGGCCTGACCGAGGCGACGGTGGTGCGGTGGCTGGTCGAGGTCGGCGAGGTCGTCGCCGTCGACCAGCCGGTGGTCGAGGTGGAGACCGCGAAAGCCCTGGTGGACGTGCCGTGCCCGTACGGGGGCGTGGTCACCGCGCGCTTCGGCGACGAGGGGGCGGAACTGCCGGTGGGGGCGCCACTGCTGACGGTGGCGGTCGGGCCGGTGGCAGCGCCCGGACAGGAGACGGCCGCGGACGGCGCGCCCGGGGCGGGGACGGGCGCGACGGGTGCGGTGAGTGAGACGGGCGATCGGGGGGCGACGGGCGAGTCCGGCGGAGGCTCGGCCGAGGGGTCGGGCAATGTGCTGGTCGGGTACGGGACGAGTGCTGCGACGGGGCGTCGGCGGCGGGTCCGGCCGGCCGGGAGCGCGGTACTGGGAGCGGCCGAAGCCCAAGGCCGGGGAGAAGCGAGCCGGAGCGGTGCGGCGGGCGGGCCGGTACCGGTCATATCGCCGCTGGTCCGACGGCTGGCGCGGGAGCACGGGCTGGACCTGCGGGAGATACGGGGTTCGGGTCCGAAGGGGCTGATCCTGCGTACGGATGTCGAGCGGGCGGTACGTGACCGGGACGCGGTGCAGGCGGAGGCCGGGGCCCGGGTCGGCGTCGAGGCCGGCGGCGCGGGGGCACCGGTGGGTGTGCCAGGGAGCGGGACCGTGCCGGGGCGTGCGGCCGGTGCGGAAGGTGGACTGGTGGGGGCCGTGGGGCTTCCACTGGAGGCCGAGCGGATACCGCTGCGGGGGATGCGGGGTGCCGCGGCGGAGAAGTTCCGGCGCAGCCGCCAGGAGATCCCCGACGCGACGTGCTGGGTGGACGCCGACGCCACCGAACTGCTCGCCGCGCGCCGCGAGATGAACGCCGCCGGCGGGCCCAAGGTGTCGCTGCTCGCGCTGCTGGCTCGTGTCTGTACGGCGGCGCTCGCGCGGTATCCGCAGCTCAACGCCACTGTCGACGTGGAGGCGAACGAGATCGTGCGGCTGCCGGCGGTCCATCTGGGCTTCGCGGCGCAGACCGACCGCGGGCTGGTGGTCCCGGTCGTACGGGACGCACACCGCCGTACGGCCGAAGGGCTGACCGCCGAGATGGCCCGGCTGACCGAGGCCGCCCGGACCGGTCAGCTCGCTCTCGCCGAACTGACCCACGGCACCTTCACCCTCAACAACTACGGCGTCTTCGGCGTCGACGGCTCCACGCCGATCATCAACCACCCCGAAGCGGCGATGCTGGGCGTGGGCCGAATAACGGCGAAGCCGTGGGTGCACGAAGGGGAGTTGGCCGTACGCCAGGTCGTGCAGCTGTCGCTCACCTTCGACCACCGGGTGTGCGACGGGGGGACGGCCGGAGGGTTCCTGCGGTTCGTCGCGGACTGCGTGGAGCGGCCGGCGGTGTTGTTGCGCACGGTGTGAGTGGGGCGTCGTTGCGGCAGGGGGTGAGTGGGGCGTTTGCACAGGGTGTGAGCGGGGCGTGGTCGCGCACGGTGTGAGTCGGGCGTGGTCGCGCACGGTGTGAGCGGGGCCGGTCGGTGATCGGGGCGGGCCCGGCGATACTCGATGGGTGACCGACGACCAGACCGCTCATGGGCAGACCGAGTACGAGCGGGGTGCGCGCGAGCCGGGCGGACGCGAGCCGGGCGGGCGTGAGCCTCTTGTGCACGACCGGTCCCCGTACGGCGCCCACCCGTACGGCACCCAGCCGTACGACAGCCAGCCGTACGACGTCATCGTGCCCGCCGGGGGTGCTGCCCGGCGGCTCGGCGGGGTGGACAAGCCCGCGGTGTCCGTCGGCGGCCGGCCGTTGCTGGACCGGGTGCTCGACGCCTGCGCGGACGCCGCGACCGCCGTCGTCGTGGGGCCGCGGCGGCCCACCGCGCGGCCGGTCGTGTACGCCCGCGAGGACCCGCCCGGAGGCGGGCCGCTCGCCGCGCTGGACGCCGGGCTGCGGCACACCACGGCCCCGGTGGTGCTCGTGCTCTCCGCCGACCTGCCGTTCCTGACCGGCGTGACCGTACGGGCGCTGCTGGCGGCGGCCACTGCGGACGGGGCCGACGGAGCCGACGGCGCGTTGCTCCGGGACGCGGAGGGGCGGGACCAGCCGCTGGTCGCCGCGTACCGGGCGGCCCCGCTGCGGCGTGCGCTGGACGCCGTACGAGCCGGGCACGGGACGCTCGCCGGGCGGCCGTTGCGGGCGCTGTCGGAGCAGCTGTCGCTGCGTCCGGTGTCCGACCCGACGGCCACGGCGTCCTTCGACTGCGACACCTGGGAGGACATCGACGCGGCACGCGCCCGCATCAGGGAGCATGGAACCGTGTTGGACGAATGGATCACCGCAGCCAAGGCCGAACTGGGCATCGAACTCGATGTCGACACGGCGGCCCTCCTCGACCTCGCGCGCGACGCCGCGCACGGTGTGGCCCGGCCGGCGGCGCCGCTGACGACGTTCCTGGTCGGTTACGCCGCCGCTCAGCAGGGCCGGGACGTTTCCGCACTGGCGGCGAAGGTGGCCGCGCTGGCCAACCGCTGGGCGGCCGAGTCCGCCGAGAACGCCGACGCCACGCCGGAGGCCGCGCCCGAGGCCAAGCCGAAAGCGAAGCCGGCGGAATGACGGACGGGGAGTTCGACGACGCGCTGGCGCTGGCCAACGGAGGGCCGGTCGAGATGCCGGGGCGGTACGAGGGCGCGCGCTACGAGGGTGGGCGCTACGAAGGCGACCAGTATGCGGACGGTCCGTACGAGGACGGTCCGAACGAGGGCGGCCTGTACGAGGGCGGTCGACGCGAGCGGGGCCGGTACGAGGACGGCCGGTATGCGGACGGCCGGTACGAGGAGGGGCGCTACGGGGAGCGGCGCTACGGGGAGCGGCGGTCCACGTACCGGGGTGGCGGGCGGGCGCCGGAACCGGGAGGCGACCCGGAGTGTGCCTCCCGTCGCGGCCCGGCGCCCGGCCCGGCCGACGACCGTTACGCGCCGGTCTTCGACGACGGTTACGCGTGGATCTTCGAGGAGCAGGAGCCGACCCGGGAGACCGACCGGGGACGTCGGGACCGTAAGGCGGCGACGGCCGGTACGGGGCTGGACGACGACACGCGCCGGGGCCCCTACACACCGTGGGAGGCCGCCCCGGCCTCGGGGGCGCATGAGCCGCCCCCCGCGCCCCGCACTCCCCCCTCAGCGCGACGCTCGGACGACACACCCGCCACAGCGGACCCGAGCGCCAAGCCCGGCGGACCCGGCGACGACCCCAACCCACACGACACCAACCCACACGACACCAAGCCCGACCAGCGCGACAACCCCGCCCACCCCGGCGCCCCCGCCCACCACGGCCGCCGCACCCGCCACGACCACCCCGCGCCGACCCCCTGGCGTACGGCGCGCAGGCTCGCCGCCCGTGCCCCGTACGGCCCGCTGCCCCCGGTCGTGTGTCCGCTCGGCAGCGCGGCGCTCGGGCGTACCCTCGCCGAGCCGCTGACCGCGCTCACCGACCTGCCGTCCTTCGACACCTCGGCGATGGACGGCTGGGCGGTCGCCGGACCCGGCCCCTGGCACCTCGCCGCCCGGACCCGTCCGGACGAGCGCGAGCACGGCATCCTGGCCGGTCACGAGCCGTCCGAAGCCGTCGTCGACGGGGACGCCGTGCCGATCGCCACGGGCGCGCGCATCCCGCCCGGCGCCACGGCCGTACTGCGCAGCGAACACGGCGAGGTGCGCGGACGGTCCGACGGGGCCGCGCAGTTGTACGCGCCCGCCCCCGTGCCGCCCGGACAGGACATCCGGCCGCGCGGCCAGGAGTGCCGCCGCGGCGAGCACCTTCTGCCGGCCGGCGCCCTGGTGACGCCGGCCGTGCTGGGCCTGGCGGCCGCCGCGGGGTACGACGCGCTGACCGCGTACGCCCGGCCGCGCGTCGAAGTGCTCGTGCTGGGTGACGAGTTGCTGAGCGCCGGGCTGCCCGCCGAGGGCCGGATCCGGGACGCGCTCGGACCGATGATCACGCCGTGGCTGCGGGCGCTGGGCGCGGACGCCGGGCCGCCCCGCCATCTCGGGGACGACGCCGAGGTGTTGTACGAGGCGCTCGCGTCCTCGGACGCCGATCTGGTGATCACCACCGGGGGCACGGCGGCCGGGCCCGTCGACCATGTGCACCCCACGCTGCGCAGGCTGGGGGCGGAGATCCTGGTGGACGGCGTCGCGGTACGCCCCGGGCACCCCATGCTCCTCGCCCGCCTCCCCCACCACACGGACCCGAACGCCGAGCGCCCCTCCGACGCCCCGCGCGCCGGTGCGCCCGCCCGCCTTCTGGTCGGGCTGCCCGGCAACCCGCTGGCCGCCGTCTCGGGCCTGCTCACCCTGGCGGAACCGGCCCTGCGTACGCTCGCCGCCCGCCGCCGGCTGCCCTCCTACCGGGCGCCGCTGACCGCCGACGTACCCGGTCACCCGCACGACACGCGGCTGGTACCGGTCGCCTTCCGGGACGGCGGCGCGGCGGACGAGGCGGACGGTGATGCCGACGGCGGCGCGGTCGTACCGCTGCGCTTCAGCGGGCCCGCCATGCTGCGCGGCATCGCGGCGGCCGACGCGATGGCGGTCGTACCGCCCGGTGGCGCGGTGCGCGGTGACGAGGTCGAACTTCTCGACCTGCCGTGGACGGCCGACGGGGCGGCGGACGCGGTGTCGGGGTGGGCTCCGGACGCGTTCGACGGGCCGGGTGGTGCGTCCCCTGCGGCCGGTGCGTCCCCTGCGGCCGACGCACCCACCACTTCAGCCACACCAGGAACTACCTCAACCACCTCAACCACCCCCGCAGCCCCCACAGCCCCCACCGGCTCACCCGCCCCCACCGACCCGACCGGCGGAGGCGCCGCGTGAAACTGCCCACCCACGACGCCGCGGCGCGTGAGGTTCCCGAGGAGTCCAGTCACCGCGTCGTGCTGCCGCGCCGCACGCCGGTGGCGCCGCTGCGCCAGGTCGCGCGCCGGATCCTGATGGCGCTGCTCGTGCTGGTCGCGACGGTGGCCATCGTCTGGGTCGACCGCGACGAGTACCACGACAACGCCAACGGCTCCGTCGACTTCCTGGACTGCGTCTACTACGCCACCGTCACGCTCTCCACCACGGGTTACGGCGACATCGTCCCGTACGGGGACGGCGCACGGCTGCTGAACATCCTGCTCATCACGCCCCTCCGGGTCCTCTTCCTGATCATCCTGGTCGGCACCACGCTCGAAGTCCTCACCGAACGCACCCGCGAGCAGTGGCAACTGAACCGCTGGAGAAACGCCTTGCGCGACCACACCGTCATCGTCGGCTTCGGTACCAAGGGCCGGTCCGCGGCCCAGACCCTGCGGGCGACGGGCCTGACCCGCGACCGCATCGTCATCGTCGACCCGAGCCCCAAGGTCATCGACTCGGCGGTGGCCGAGGGCTTCGCGGGCGTGGTCGGCGACGCGACCCGCAGCGACGTCCTCGTACGGGCCGAGATCCAGCGTGCCCGCCAGGTCGTCATCGCCACCCAGCGCGACGACACGGCCGTCCTCGTCTCGCTCACCGCCCGCCAGCTCAACAAGAAGGCCAACATCGTCGCGGCCGTACGGGAGGAGGAGAACGCGCCGCTGCTGCGCCAGTCCGGCGCGGACATGGTGATCACCTCGGCCAGCGCCGCCGGCCGCCTCCTGGGGCTGTCGGTGCACAGCCCGAGTGCCGGCACGGTCCTGGAGGACCTGATCCAGCAGGGCAGCGGGCTGGACCTGATCGAGCGCCCGGTGGTGAAGTCCGAGGTCGGCAAGTCGGTACGGGAGACCGACGACCTGATCGTCTCCGTACTGCGCGGTCACCGGCTGCTCGGGTACGACGACCCGGCGGCCAGCCCGTTGCAGGCCGCCGACCGGGTGATCACCATCGTCCGGGCCGCCCAGGCGGAACAGCCGGACGGCCCGACCAAACCCGGCGTGAAGCCGATGATCCCCGGGGCGGGGGTGTCCCCGATGGCGCCGGTGCGCCGCGACGACTAGAGCGTCCTGGCAGGTGGCGGAGTAGCCTCGCGGCCATGCGTGCGATCACCATTCCCGAACCCGGCGGTCCCGACGCCCTCGTATGGGCGGAGGTGCCCGACCCGCAACCGTCCGAAGGGGAGGTCCTGGTCGAGGTGGCGGCCACGGCCGTCAACCGCGCCGACCTCCTCCAGCGCCAGGGTTTCTACGATCCGCCGCCCGGCGCGCCCCCGTACCCCGGCCTGGAGTGCGCCGGCCGCGTCAAGGCCCTCGGCCCGGGGGTCAGCGGCTGGTCGGTCGGCGACGAGGTGTGCGCGCTGCTGGCGGGCGGCGGGTACGCGGAGCAGGTCGTCGTCCCGGCGGGTCAGCTGATGCCCGTACCCAAGGGCCTCGACATGGCGGCCGCCGCGGCGCTGCCCGAGGTGACGTGCACCGTTTGGTCCAACGTCTTCATGATCGCGCATCTGCGGCCCGGTGAGACGCTGCTCGTGCACGGCGGTTCCAGCGGCATCGGCACGATGGCGATCCAGCTCGCCAAGGCCGTCGGCGCCCGGGTCGCGGTCACCGCGGGCAGCGCCGAGAAGCTGGCCCGCTGCGCCGAACTGGGCGCCGACATCCTCATCAACTACCGGGACCAGGACTTCGTCGAAGAGGTGCGCAAGGCCACCGACGGCAAGGGCGCGGACGTCATCCTGGACATCATGGGCGCCAAGTACCTCGACCCGAACGTCAAGGCGCTGGCCACCAACGGCCGCCTCGCGATCATCGGTCTCCAGGGCGGCGCGAAGGGCGAGTTGAACCTCGGTGCGCTGCTCACCAAGCGCGGCGCCGTCACCGCCACCTCGCTGCGCGGCCGCCCGCTGGCCGAGAAGGCGGCGATCGTCGCGGCGGTACGCGAACATGTCTGGCCGCTGATCGAGAACGGTCAGGTCCGGCCGATCGTGGACCGTACGCTGCCGATCGCGGAGGCCGCCGAGGCGCACCGGGTCGTGGACGCGAGCGGCCATGTGGGCAAGGTCGTGCTGACCGTCTGAGCGGGGGCGTTCGGAGGCGGGACGCGGTGGTGCCGGTGCCCGGTACCGCCGCGTCACCCCCCGGCCGTACGCCCGGTACGCCCGAGATGCCGCTGATCACCTACCGTGTGACGCTGAGGAGATCAGGCGACGACTCCGCGGGCCCGGGAGGTCATGGGCGTGACTTCGGAACTCGTGAACCCGGAACTCGTGAACCCGGAACTCATGAACCCGGACTTCGTGAACCCGGAACGCGTAGACCCGGAATTGACGGCCGTCACGCCGGAGCAGCGCCGGCCCCCTCCGCGCCGGTTCCTTCGGTTCCGCCGGTTCCGTCGGTTCCCTCAGCCCGGCCGTCCCGGGGCCCATGGGTTCCTTCGGCTTCGCCGGTCCCCTCGGCTTCGCCGGTCCCCTCGGCTTCGCCGGTCCCTTCGGCTTCACCGGCCCCCTCGGCTTCGCCGGTTCCGCCTCCGCCTGGTGCCCGGACTTCTCCTGGCCGGTGCGCTGCTGTTCCCCCTCGTGACCGCGTCAGCCGCCACAGCAGCAACCGTGACCGCGTCAGCCGCCACAGCGGCAACCGGGGCAGCCTCAGCCGCCACAGCAGCTGTGGCAGCAGCATCCGTAGCGGCGGAGCCCGTATCCGCCACCAGTGACACCTCCGGCCGTAACCAGACCCCCGGTACGGAGCCCGCGCCAGGGCCGGATCCGACCTCCCCCACATCCACCCGCACCCCCGCCGACCCCTCAGCCCCCCTCACTCAGCCCCACCACTCCAACCCCCTCAATCCCCTGAACCCCCTCAACCGCCTCACGCCCCTCCTCCCCACCCCCCTCGCCCCCCTGCTCGGTTCCGGCCCGAATGCGGCCCGCCCCGTTCTGCCCCCAGGAGCGCGTCCCTCCGCGCCGGACGCCCCCTCGCCCGGCGCAGGCGCTCCGGACGGCCACGCGGCTCGCCCCCCGTCCTCCGCAGCCGCCTCCCGGAGCCCTGGAACGGCCTCTCCCGCCCCCGCGGCCACCCGCCGGGGCGATCTGATCGGGCGCCTCGCCCATCGCCCCTACGTGCCGCTGCCGCCCCTCCAGGCCCCCGCGCCGACGGCGTCCGCCGCGCGGTCGCACGGTCCGTCCCGCTACGCGCCCGGTGCGGTGCCCGGCGCCGCTTCCGCCGCCTCACCGGCCCCGTATGCCGAGACGGAACCGGGCAGTGGCGTCCACCGGGTCCTCCCGCTGGGCGCGGGCATGGCCCTGACCGGCCTCGGGCTCGCCTTCATCGCGCTGCGTCTGAGGCGTTCATGACTGGGCCGCGTCCTCGCCGTCACCGGCCGCCGTCGCAAGCTTGTCCGTACCCGGAGGTTGGATCACCTTTCTCCCAGGGCACAACCGTTCCTAGTCAGCTGTACGAGAGAATGGCGGCATGGATATGCCGATGAACGAACGGTCGCAGGAGAGCCCGCACGTCCTGGTTGTCGGCCCGGACGGAATGGCTCTCGGCAGTGCCGGCTCCGGTGGCGGGGACGGCGACGACGAGTCCCGCGAGGTTCCCGTGACGGACATGGTCGAACAGCCCGCGAAGGTCATGCGCATCGGCAGCATGATCAAGCAGCTTCTCGAAGAGGTGAAGGCGGCGCCGCTGGACGAGGCGAGCCGGGTGCGCCTCAAGGAGATCCACTCCAGTTCGGTCAAGGAACTGGAGGACGGGCTGGCGCCCGAGCTGGTCGAGGAGCTGGAGCGGCTGTCCCTGCCGTTCACCGACGACTCGGTGCCGACGGACGCGGAACTGCGGATCGCGCAGGCCCAGTTGGTCGGCTGGCTGGAAGGGCTGTTCCACGGCATCCAGACCGCGCTGTTCGCCCAGCAGATGGCGGCCCGCGCGCAGTTGGAGCAGATGCGCCGCGCGCTGCCGCCCGGTGCGATGCCGGCCGAGGACCTGGACCAGGCCAAGCCGGGCCAGGGCGGCGCCCGCTCCGGTCCGTACCTCTAAGCGCTTCACCTCTAAGCGCTTCACCTCTAAGCGCTTCACCTTCAAGCGCTTCACCTTCAAGCGCCTCACTCTTCAGCGCCTCACCTTCAAGCACCTCGACGGAGCCGCCGACGCTCCCCACCGGACCCGAATGACGCGCCCCGACCGGAACCCGTCCGGCCGGGGCGCGTCCATTCCGGGCACGTTCATTCCGGACGCGTCCATTCCAGGCACGTTCACTCAGGTCCAGGCACGTTCACTCAGGACGCGTCATGCGACACGCACTGTCCGGGCCGCGTCGTCCGACACGCCCCGCCGCCCCCTAAGAACTCCGCCCCGTGGACACGGTCAGGTGAATCTTCTCGCCGCCCTTCGGATCCCACAGGGAGATCGGGGACTGGCTGACGACGGTGTTCTTGCCGTAGAGGGCGCTGTTGCGCTCGGAGATGTCGTACGACCAGCCGGCCGCGTCCATGCACTTCTTCACCGAGTCGAGGTTCTTGCCGTAGAAGGACGGCAGGAAGATCTTGCCCTCCTGGCTGTAGCTCTTGGTCGGGTCGGTGCAGCGCGTGGTGGAGATCGTGGCCGTGGGGTCCTCGCTCTTGACCGAGGAGCTCGGCGACGGCGAGTAGGTGTACGGGTTGGTGCGGCGCGTGTGGGTGTTGTCGCTGCCGCCGCTCAGGCCGATGCCGATGGCGATCGCGGTGACCACGACGACACCGACGATGGCGGAGACGACGATCACCGGGGTGTTGCCGCGGCCGCCGGAGCGGTTGCCGCCGGGGCCGGGCCGGGGGCCGACCGGCGCGGGCGTGGGCGCGGGGGTCGAGGGACCGGCGTACGGCGGCGGGGTCTGGAAGCTGTTGTTGAACGGGGCCGGGCCCTGGTTCGGGATCGGCGCCGGCGGCTGGTAGGCGTTGACCGGCGGCGGCGTGGACGGCGCGCTGGGCCCGAAGCCGGGGCCGCCGGTCGCCGCCGGGCCGGGGCCCAGCTGCGGCCCGGCCTGGGGCGCGTGCTGCGTCGGCTGGTACGGCGTCTGGACGCTCGGCGGCGCCGGGGTGTGCGGCCCCGCGGCGTTCGCGGAGGCGGCCGGGAAGACCGCGGAGGACACCGAGGAGCCGCTGGTACGGGCGCGCGGGCCCTCGCTGATGATGAGCGGCGTCGCGCCGGACTGGCCCGACCCGGCGACGCGCAGGCACTCGTCGCGCATCGCCTCGGCGGTCGGGAACCGCTCGTTGGGGTTCTTCTTCAGCGCGCGGGCGACCAGCGCGTCCACGGCGGGCGGCAGCGACCGGTTGATGCTGGAGGGGACCGGCGGCTCCTCCTGGACGTGCGCGTACGCGATGGCCAGCGGCGAGTCCGCGTCGAAGGGCAGCTGCCCGGTCAGCAGCTCGAAGAGCATGATGCCGACCGAGTACAGGTCGGAGCGGGCGTCCACGCCGCGGCCCAGCGCCTGCTCGGGCGAGAGGTACTGCGGGGTGCCGACGACCATGCCGGTCTGCGTCATCGAGGTGACGCCGGACTGCATGGCGCGGGCGATGCCGAAGTCCATGACCTTGACCACGCCGCGCTTGTTCAGCATGACGTTGCCGGGCTTGATGTCCCGGTGGACCAGGCCCATCTCGTGGCTGACCTCAAGGGCGGCCAGCACATCGGCGGTGATCTTCAGCGCCTTCTCGGTGGGCATCGCGCCGTGCCGGGCGATGTCGCTGTCCAGGTCGGAGCGGAGCGGCTGGCCCGCCACGTACTCCATGACGATGTACGGCACCATGCCGCCGTCGAGCTCGTCCTCGCCGGAGTCGAACACCGAGACGATGTTGGTGTGCGTGAGTTTGGCCACGGACTGGGCCTCGCGGCGGAAGCGCTCGCGGAAGGCCTGCTCGCGGCCCAGCTCGGTGTGCAGGGTCTTGATCGCGACCTCGCGGTCCAGCACGCTGTCGTACGCGAGGTGCACGGACGCCATGCCGCCGGCGCCCAGAAGATCACGGAGCTGGTAGCGTCCACCGCCGACCGAACGGCCCTCGTACCGGTCCTGAGCGCCGTCCTGGCTCATCGTTCCGCTTCCCCCTTGGCGCGCTGTTCCTGCGCACGTTCTGCGGCGCGCCGCGCCCCGTGGCTGCTGCTGCACCCGTCCGTGTGGCGACCTGCGCCGTGTTGACGTGCACAGACGTTACTCAACGTCGTGGGCCCGCGGCACCTGCGGCAGGTGCTGGGCCCGTGGCACGTGCGGCTGCGGACGTGCCGAGATCAGTATGGGTTGTGCCGGGATCGTGTCCGAATCCCAGCCCAGTGTGCCCCAGGGCCCGGACACGTCAAGCCGTGTGCCCGTTCCGTGACCAGATGCGCAAGATCCCATTACGGTCCTGAGGTTTCCTGAGCGCCGGTCGGTGGGTGATCACCCCGGGTCAACTTGCGACAATGGGGCCTTGGAAGGTGTGATGACCGGTCCATCACGGGACCGGCGTGTGCCGCGGAGCCTGTAGCGTGCTCTAGCGAAGACCGAGACCTTACCGCTGTGATGCGGATCGATACGACGGCGAGGACCGATGGCACCGACGCAGAGCCCCCAGGGCCCGTCCGATCCTGATGCCACCGGCTCCCACTCTCCTGACGCGAATCTTTCCGATGCGCCGGAGATGTGGGGCAATGGCGGTTTGGTGGGCGACGGACGCTACCGGCTCACGCGCCGGCTCGGCCGTGGCGGCATGGCGGAGGTGTTCGCCGCCGAGGACGTGCGCCTCGGCCGCACCGTCGCCGTCAAGCTGCTGCGGGCGGACCTCGCGGAGGACCCGGTCTCCAAGGCCCGCTTCACCCGTGAGGCGCAGTCCGTCGCGGGGCTGAACCACCACGCGGTGGTGGCGGTGTACGACTCCGGCGAGGACTACGTCGGCGGCAACACCGTGCCGTACATCGTCATGGAGCTGGTCGAGGGCCGCACCATCCGTGACCTGCTGCTGAACGCGGACGCACCGCCGCCGGACCAGGCCCTGATCATCGTCTCCGGGGTGCTGGAGGCGCTGGCCTACAGCCACCAGCACGGCATCGTGCACCGCGACATCAAGCCCGCGAACGTCATCATCACGCACGGCGGCGCGGTCAAGGTGATGGACTTCGGCATCGCCCGCGCGCTGCACGGCGCGCAGTCGACCATGACCCAGACCGGAATGGTCATGGGCACGCCGCAGTACCTGTCGCCCGAGCAGGCCCTCGGCAAGACCGTCGACACCCGCTCCGACCTGTACGCGACCGGCTGCCTGCTGTACGAACTGCTGGCCCTGCGCCCCCCGTTCACCGGCGAGACCCCGCTGTCGGTCGTCTACCAGCACGTCCAGGACATGCCGGTGCCGCCCTCCGAGGTCGCCGGGTCGGTGCCGCCGGAGCTGGACGGCCTGGTGATGCGCTCGCTGGCCAAGGACCCGGACGACCGTTTCCAGACCGCGGAGGAGATGCGCGGGCTGGTCCAGTACGCCCTGCAGATGCTGCACGAGCAGGGCGGCCACACCGGTACGTGGAACACCGGCCCGGTCGCCGTGCACGAGGGCGGGCACACGCCGGCCATGGGCTCGGTCGCCGCCACCACCGCCCTGCCGCACCCGGACCACGGGCAGACCACGGCACAGCCGATCCTGCCTCCCGGTATGCGGGACGGGGACGGCGGCTACGAGGGCGGGCACCGCCCCGCCAAGGGCGGCCGCGGCAAGATCTGGCTGATCGCGGCGCTCGCGGTGATCGCCATCGCGGTCGGTGTGGCCATCGCGCTGAAGAGCGCGGGCGGTGACGGCAAGAAGAGCCCGGCGCCGACCAAGAGCCCGTCGGCCTCGCAGAGCTCGGCGGACCAGACCTCCGAGTCGCCGTCCGACGAGCCGTCCGAGACGTACACCCGGCCGGGTGGCACGGGCGGCAACTCCAACACGTACAACCCGCCGACGACGCGCTACCCGAGCACGCCGCGCACCTCGCAGGCGCCCAGCACGCCGCCGCCGTCCAGCAAGCCCCCGACGACGCCGCCGCCCACCAAGCCGTCCAACGGCGGTAC
Source organism: Streptomyces sp. NPDC052496 (assembly GCF_040679095.1). NCBI lineage: Bacteria > Bacillati > Actinomycetota > Actinomycetes > Kitasatosporales > Streptomycetaceae > Streptomyces > Streptomyces sp. NPDC052496. The sequence continues at coordinate 129,073 of NZ_JBFAUH010000003.1, read as the reverse complement.
GACCAACGGCAACACGAGCACCGGTGCCGACGGCGGCAACGGTGACTCCAACGGCGGGCACACCAGCACCGGCAACACGAGCAGCGGCAACACGAACCAGGGGAGCAGCGCGGGCAGCGGTCCGGCCGGTACCGGCGTGGGCGACGTGAGCGACTGACCGCACGCGAGCCGACACCGCACCGCAGCAGCTCTCAGCACCTCGCAGCGCCTGAACCGACGGGCGGCCGGACACCGGCCGCCCGTCGTGGCGTTCGTACGGGGCATGCCGCCCCGTCCCCTGCCGAGGTGAGCGGCCGCCGCCCCGTCCCCTTCCGAGGTGGGCGGGCCGCCGCCTTCACTCCGTGAAAGCCGCCCGTACCGCCGGGTACTCCCGCGTCCACCACACCGCCAGCGCGGCCGCCGCCGGGAACTGCGGGTCGGCCCGCCGGTCGCCCAGCCGGTAGCGCCAGTCGAGCATCCAGAAGTCGTTGAGGCGCTCCCACCACACCCGGTGCACCGCGGCGGCCAGTTCGGCCACGCCGGCGCCCGAGGCGCGGCGGTAGGCGCCCGCGTAGGCCCGTACCTTGGGCAGGTCCAGGGTGCCTGCCGGCTGTACGAAGAAGATCGCGGCGGCCCGTACGGCCTCCTCCGCGCGGGGCTGCACGCCCAGCCGGTCCCAGTCGACGATGGCGGCCGGTTCGGCGCCCCGGTAGAGCAGGTTGAGCGGGTGGAAGTCACCGTGCACCCACCCCGCGGCGGGCACCTGTGCTGCCTCCGGCCGCCGGTGGGCCTCCCGTTCGAGCAGGGTGCGGCGCTCCAGCAGCCGGTGCACGGCCAGTTCGTCGAAGCTGCTGCGCGGCCGGGAGCGGCGGGCCAGCGCGAGCAGTTCGTCGATCATCTCGAAGGTCCGCGCGGGGTCGGCGCCCGGGTGCTCGTACGGGGCGCAGGGCCCGGCCGCGTCCCGCGTTATGACCTGCTCCAGCGCGGTGTGCACCCGTCCCAGCAGGGCGCCCAGGCGGCGTGACTGGAGGCGGGTGAGGGCGGCGCCGTCGCGGTGGCGGCCCTCGACCCACGGGTGCAGCGCGTAGCAGCGGCCCCCCAGGACGGTGACGGTGCGGCCGTCCGCGTCGGCGAGCGGCGGGGCGACCGGCAGGCCGAGGGCGCCCAGCCGGCGCGTGGCGCGGTGCTGGCGGGCGATGGCGGCCTGGTCGCCGTCGAGGTGGTGTTTGAGGAAGTAGCGGCCGTGGGTGGTGGCGAGGCGGTAGCCGCGGTTGAGCAGCCCCTCGGCGACCGGCTCGCACGCCAACGGCTCCCCGGCGCCGTAACGGCGCAGCAGGGAGCCGAGGGTGTGTCCGTCGGGCGTGGTCACCGTCCGGACATCGGATGAGCGCAGCACGCGCCAGATGTTAGATCACCGCGTCACGCTGAGTGGGCGTAACGGAACACAGGGACATCGCAGAGGTAGTGGACCTTGACAAACTCCGGTTCTATGCGGAGGAAAACCGGGTCGAAGGGCTCTCCGTCGGCCAGCCGCGGGGTGGGCCCGAACAGCTCGTACTCGGCCGGGGTGGGCACGACGGCGCGCGCGGTGCCGGTGAACTGGACGGACCAGGTGTCGTTGGCGCCGGAGTTGACGTTGTCGGCCTCGTAGGCGACGACATTGCCGTCCAGGGCGCGGTGGTAGCCGTGACCGCGGTGCAGCCGCAGCAGGAGCCCGCCGTCGGACACGACGTGCCGCGTGACGGCGGTGAAGGGCAGCGCCCGCTGGCTGGCCGACACCCGCCCGTAAGGGAGGCGGTTCAGCAGCTCGATGGCGTGGAGGTCGTCAGTGGGCATGGATACACCCTGCCGTGCCGGTGTGCGGGAAAGTAGGGGCACCCGCCCTGGTGAAAACGGGACGTTGGTCCTGAATCGTGCGGGGATTCGCCGCTTCGCGGGTGTTGTGGGGGTGTTTTGGTGCGTTTTGGGGGCGTGGAGGGTGCGTTTCGGGAGGTCGGAGCGGTGCCGGTCACAAGATTTTTCTTTCTCTTGAACCTTCACTCACACTTTCACTCACAGCACTTCTTCACAGCTTCCACGCGAGATCCTCACCTGGCCGCTGAAAGCCCGATGCCCGACGCCCGAAGCTCCGAAGCCGACTCGTAAAAGCCCGATGCCCGAAGCCCGAAGCTCCGAAGCCGACTCGTAAAAGCCCGATGCCCGAAGCCCACAGGCGGCCCGGCCCCCGCCCCTACTGCCGCTCCGCCTTCATCCGCGCCACGTACGCGGCCGCCTGCGACCTGCGCTCCATGCCCAGCTTGGAGAGCAGGCTGGAGACATAGTTCTTGATCGTCTTCTCGGCGAGGTGCAGCCGCTCGCCGATCGACCGGTTGGTCAGCCCCTCGCCGATCAGGTCGAGGATCTTGCGCTCCTGCTCGGTCAGGTTGGCCAGCCGGTCGTCACCGCGCGGGCTGTTGCCGTCCCGCAGCCGCTCCAGTACGCGGGCGGTGGCCACCGGGTCCAGCAGCGACTTGCCGGCCGCCACGTCCCGTACGGCGGTCAGCAGCTCATTGCCCCGGATGGCCTTGAGCACGTACCCGGACGCACCGGCCATGATGGCGTCGAAGAGGGCCTCGTCGTCCGCGAAAGACGTGAGCATCAGGCATTTGATCGACTCGTCCTGGGACCGGATCTCCCGGCAGACCTCCACACCGCTGCCGTCCGGCAGCCGGACGTCCAGCACGGCCACGTCCGGACGGGTCGCAACGATCCTGACCAGGGCGTCTGCGGCGGTGCCGGCCTCGCCGACCACCTCGATGTCCTCCTCCACGGAGAGCATTTCGTGGACGCCGCGCCGCACGACCTCGTGGTCGTCGAGCAGGAATACCGTGATTTTTCCGTCGTCGCGCACCCGATCAGTCTCACACACCAACTCTTCCCGTGCTCCAGGTCACCGATATAACGTGCCGTTGTCCCGGCGGACTGCAACGCTGTGAACAGGGGATTGCCGACTGGTCGGCGCAATGCTCGGAAATCCAAGCAAAATACTTGGAACCCCAAGCAAAGTCGCAGGTCAGGGCCCCTTTCGCCTAGGCTCCGGAAGTAGGGCACAACGCCCCTTCCGGCAGGCCGTGGCCGGGGCACCTTGTTCCACCCGGGCCGCGCCGTGCCGCACACACCCCGTGCGCCGTATCGGATACCGGGTGAGCCGCAATACGGCCACCGGCGGACCCCGGGGGCCGGACAGACGGAGGAGCAGCACGTGACCGTGGAGAGCACTGCCGCGCGGAAGACCACCCGCGGTGGCGGCAAGCGCACCACCGCAAAAAAGGCGTCACCCGCCAAGGCGAAGGCGGCGGCCGCCCCGGCCCCGGCCGAGGCGGAGCAGGACCAGCTCGTACAGCTGCTGACCCCCGAAGGCAAGCGCGTCGAGCACCCCGAGTACGCGATCGACCTCTCGGACGAGGAACTGCGCGGGCTCTACCGGGACATGGTCCTCACGCGGCGCTTCGACGCCGAGGCGACCACCCTCCAGCGCCAGGGCGAGCTGGGCCTGTGGGCCTCGCTGCTGGGCCAGGAGGCGGCGCAGATCGGCTCCGGGCGCGCGCTGCGCGACGACGATTACGTCTTCCCGACCTACCGTGAGCACGGTGTCGCCTGGTGCCGGGGTGTCGACCCGACGAACCTGCTGGGCATGTTCCGCGGCGTGAACAACGGCGGCTGGGATCCCAACAGCAACAACTTCCACCTGTACACGATCGTCATCGGCTCCCAGACGCTGCACGCGACCGGCTACGCGATGGGCGTCCAGAAGGACGGCGCCGACTCGGCGGTCATCGCCTATTTCGGTGACGGCGCCTCCAGCCAGGGTGACGTGGCGGAGTCGTTCACCTTCTCCGCGGTCTACAACGCGCCGGTGGTGTTCTTCTGCCAGAACAACCAGTGGGCGATTTCCGAGCCGACCGAGAAGCAGACGCGCGTGCCGCTCTACCAGCGTGCCCGCGGTTACGGCTTCCCCGGGGTGCGGGTGGACGGCAATGACGTGCTGGCGTGTCTGGCGGTGACCCGGGCGGCCCTGGAGCGGGCCCGCGCGGGTGAGGGCCCGACGCTGGTGGAGGCGTTCACCTACCGGATGGGCGCGCACACCACCTCCGACGACCCGACGCGTTACCGGGCGGATGAGGAGCGTGAGGCGTGGGAGGCCAAGGACCCGATCCTGCGGCTGCGCACCTACCTGGAGGCCGAGAACATCGCCGACCAGGCGTTCCTGGACGGGATCGAGGCCGAGAGCGAGGCGCTGGGCAAGCGGGTGCGGTCGGCGGTGCGGGCGATGCCGGACCCGGAGCTGATGGCGATCTTTGAGAACATCTACGCCGACGGGCACGCCCTCGTCGATGAGGAGCGCGCGCAGTTCGCCGCGTACCAGGCGTCGTTCGCGGACGCGGAGGAGAACTGACATGGCCGTCTTCGAGAAGATCACGCTGTCCAAGGCGATCAACGCGGCGCTGCGGGCCTCGATGGAGGCCGATCCCAAGGTCTTGGTCATGGGTGAGGACGTGGGCAAGCTCGGCGGTGTCTTCCGGGTCACCGACGGCCTGCAGAAGGACTTCGGTGAGGAGCGGGTCATCGACACCCCGCTGGCGGAGTCCGGCATCGTGGGCACCGCCATCGGCATGGCGCTGCGCGGCTACCGTCCGGTGGTGGAGATCCAGTTCGACGGGTTCGTCTTTCCCGCCTACGACCAGATCGTCACGCAGCTGGCCAAGATGCACGCCCGGGCGCTGGGCAAGGTCAAGGTGCCGGTGGTCATCCGGATCCCCTACGGCGGCGGCATCGGCGCCGTCGAGCACCACTCCGAGTCCCCCGAGGCGCTGTTCGCGCACGTCGCGGGCCTCAAGTGCGTCTCGCCTTCGAACGCCTCGGACGCGTACTGGATGATGCGCCAGGCCATCGAGAGCGATGATCCGGTCATCTACTTCGAGCCCAAGCGCCGCTATCACGACAAGGGGCGGCTGGACACCGAGGCGATCCCCGATCCGCTGCATGCGGCGCGCGTCGCGCAGGCCGGTACGGATGTGACGCTGGCGGCCTACGGGCCGATGGTCAAGGTGTGTCTGGACGCGGCCAAGGTCGCCGCCGAGGAGGGCAAGTCCGTCGAGGTCCTGGACCTGCGCACCATCTCGCCGATGGACTTCGACGCGGTCCAGGCCTCGGTGGAGAAGACCCGGCGGCTGGTGGTCGTCCACGAGGCGCCGGTCTTCCTGGGATCGGGCTCGGAGATCGCCGCGCGGATCACCGAGCGGTGTTTCTACCACCTGGAGGCGCCGGTGCTGCGGGTGGGCGGGTTCCATGCGCCGTATCCGCCGTCGCGGCTGGAGGACGAGTACCTGCCGGGGCTGGACCGGGTGCTCGATGCGGTCGACCGTGCGCTGGCGTACTGAGGGGCTTGAGGAGTAGTGACGATGACTGCAGCCGAGCAGCGCTTTCGTGAGTTCAAGATGCCCGACGTGGGCGAGGGACTGACCGAGGCCGAGATCCTCAAGTGGTACGTCAAGCCGGGTGACACCGTCACCGACGGGCAGGTCATCTGCGAGGTGGAGACCGCCAAGGCGGCCGTGGAGCTGCCCTGCCCCTTCGAGGGCGTGGTGCACGCGGTGCACTTCGAGGAGGGCACCACCGTCGACGTGGGCACCTCGATCATCGCGGTGGACACCGACCCCGGCGCCGGACCGGCCGACACCCCGGCCCCCGCCGCCGAGCCCGCTCCGGCCGCTGATGAGGAGGACGCCGAGCCGCAGGGCCGGCAGGCCGTCCTCGTCGGGTACGGCGCGGCCCCCTCGTCCACCAAGCGACGGGCGCGCAAGCCGCAGCCGGGCGCAGCGGCGCAGGAACCGGCCGCCGCGGCGGTCCAGGCGGAACTGAACGGCCACGCGGCGGCAGCGGCTCCGGCCCCGGCCGCTCCTGCCGCCCCGGCTCCGTCCGCTCCTGCCGCCGTTCCCACGGCCGGCCGGCCGCTGGCCAAGCCGCCGGTCCGGAAGCTGGCCAAGGACCTGGGCATCGACCTGGCCACGATCACCCCGACCGGCCCGGACGGTGTGATCACCCGCGAGGACGTGCACGCCGCCGCGGCCCCCGCCCCCGAGGCTTCGGCGCCGGCCCCGGTCCCGCAGCCCGCCGACGTGGGCTCGGAGGCGGTCCGCGCCCGCGAGACCCGCATCCCCATCAAGGGCGTCCGCAAGGCCACCGCCCAGGCGATGGTCACCAGCGCCTTCACCGCGCCGCACGTCACGGAGTTCGTCACCGTCGATGTGACCCGCACGATGAAGCTGGTCCAGGAGCTCAAGGCGGACCCCGACATGGCGGGCCTGCGCGTCAACCCGCTGCTGCTGGTCGCCAAGGCGCTGCTGGTCGCCATCCGGCGCAACCCTGAGATCAGCGCGGCCTGGGACGAGGAGAACCAGGAGATCGTCCGCAAGGACTACGTCAACCTGGGCATCGCCGCGGCCACCCCCCGCGGCCTGATCGTGCCCAACATCAAGGACGCGCACGCCAAGACCCTGCCGCAGCTGGCCGCCGCACTCGGCGAACTGGTCACCACCGCCCGCGAGGGCAGGACCGCCCCCGGCGACATGGCCGGCGGCACGGTGACCATCACCAACGTGGGCGTCTTCGGCGTCGACACCGGCACCCCCATCCTCAACCCGGGGGAATCGGCGATCCTGGCCTTCGGCGCGGTCAAGCTCCAGCCCTGGGTCCACAAGGGCAAGGTCAAGCCCCGCCAGGTCACCACCCTGGCCCTCTCCTTCGACCACCGCCTGGTCGACGGCGAACTGGGCTCCAAGGTCCTCGCGGACACCGCCGCGATACTGGAACACCCCAAGCGATTGATCACCTGGGCCTGACCGGTCCTGGAGCCGTCAGCGGCCCCGACCGCACATAGGGACATAGGGGCGGGCCCGGAGGCGAACCGTTTCGGTCGCCTCCGGGCCCGCCCCGTAGCGTCTCGTGTCCCTCAGCAGCGTCTCGTGTCTGTCAGCAGCGCTTCGTGTCCGTCAGCCCCGGATGATCTCAACGGCGCGGCTGAGGTGCCCCACGGGCCCGTCCGTCGCCGAGTGGCCGGCCTGTGCCGCGCCCTGCGTCAGCGCGATACCGCCCCACAGCGCGGCCACGAGCAGCGCGACCATGACGGTGGTGCGAGCACGCCGGCCGGCATTCGTCCTGGACTGCATGGTGGTCTCCCCTTGCGTACGGTTCGGAGCCTTGCCGGCCCCTCCCTTCCATTAGGTCATGGGAGATCGCCGATTTCGTACGCGCCAGGTACAGACTCACGTCCGCCTTAAGTCGGACACGGATCAAGCCCCGGATACATCCTTCGGCAGATTGCCGTACCGGGGACGGAGCCGTGCCGGGGTCGCGGACGACGGATCCGTACGGCATACGGACCTCAGGCGCCGGGCCCGGGCAGAGTCCACGCGGAGTCGTGGTGGGCGAAGCCTATGTGCGGGTAGTAACCCACCGCGCCCGGCGCCGAGAGCAGGATCAGCTCGGCCCGCGGGGCCGCTTCCCGGGTGACGCGGACGAGGTCGCGCCCGACTCCCTTCCCCTGGAACGCGGCGTCGACAGCGAGGTCGCTGAGGTACGTGGCGTACGCGCCGTCGGTCATCGAACGGGCGATGCCGATGAGGCGGCCGCCGTCGGTACGGGCCGTGACGACGAGGTTCGCGCCGGCCAGCATCTGGGCGAACCGTTCCCGGTCGTCCACCGGGCGGCGCTCGGCGAGGGTGGACGCGCGGTAGAGGTCCGCGGCCTCCTCGACATCCAGGCTGGTGCCGGCAATCTGCTCACACTTCCACATGCGGGTGCGACTCCTTCGGAACGTCCTCGGGGCCTCATCGGAGCGGATGACCCCCGCCCCCGGCCGGAGACGCCAGCGTGGCCTGCCGTACCGGCATGATCAACCATCGCCCGATGAGCACCGGAACCCGAAGCCCTTGTCGATTTGCCGACCCCGCTCTTCCTGCCTACCGTCGGCCGGATGAGCAGCCCGACGATCATCCGCCCCTACCGCCCGGCGGACGCGCCGGCCGTCATGGACCTGTGGTCCCGCGCCGTACGCCGGGCCCACCCGTTCATCGAGGGGGAGGGCACGGGCGAGCGCGCCCGCACGGTCCGCGAGGTCTACCTGGCCCAGGCGGACAACTGGGTCGCGGTCGCCGAGGACGAAGGCGAGGGCGGGGGCGAGGGCCGTCGCGACGGCGACGGCACGGTCCTCGGCCTCCTGGGCCTGCTCGGTTCCGAGATCGGCGGCCTCTTCGTCGCCCCCGAGGCGCAGGGCCGCGGCATAGGCGCCCAGCTCCTCGAACACGCCGCGTCGCTCCACGGAGCCCTCACCCTCGAAGTCTTCGCACGCAACACGGCGGCCCGCGCGTTCTACGCCCACCTCGGCTTCACGGAGCGCGCCCGCCGTACGGATGAGGCGACGGGGGAAACCCTGCTCGCCCTCGACCGCCCGGCGCCCCTGCGCTCCGTGGGCTGGCTGCACGTACGGGACGGCCGCCTGCTCAGTGTGCGTACACGCGGCAACGACACGTTCTACCTGCCCGGCGGCAAGTACGAACCGGGGGAGACCGCCCCCGAAGCCCTCTCCCGCGAACTCTCCGAAGAACTGGGCCTGACGGTCCCGGCCGCCGACCTCACCGAGGCCTTCGTCGTCCACGCGACCGCCCATGGCGCCAACGCCGGCCGCCGCCTGCACATGACGTGCTTCACCGGCGGCCCGCAGGACATCGCGCCCGTTCCCGGCCGTGAGATCGCCGAGTACGCCTGGTTCGACCGCCACGAGGCGCGCGAACGCTGCGCCCCCGCCCACATGAAGGTCGTCAACCGCCTGATCGCCCAGGGGCGGATGGCCGCGTAACGGCGGCGCCCACCCGCAGCTCCACCTCCGCCCACACCGTCTTGCCGACCGTACGGGGCTCGGTCCCCCACCGGTCGGCGAGGCCGCTGACGAGCACGAGCCCGTGCCCCGACGTGGAGACCACCCCCCGCCTCCTGCGCGGCACGCGCTCCCCCCGCGGATCACTCACCTCGACCCGTACCACCGTCGCACTCATCACCAGCCGCACCCGGAACAACCGCCCCCGCAGCGACCCGTGCACCAACGCATTGGTCGCCAACTCCGAAACGATCAACCCCACATCCCCGGCCCGCTCCCCCCGCCCCCACTCCGCCACCAGCCGCGCCGCCCGCCGCCGAGCGAGGGAGACGCTGCGCGCGGTGGGGGTGTAGTCGAGCTTGTCCTCGTGGAGAAGTGGGGGAAGGGAACGGGCATGGCTGATCGCCTCCGTCGGAGTGCCAACGTGCTCGCTGTGCGAGCGAGTGGACACAGACGGTAGTGTTGCTCTGTGTAATGGAGCAAGTTACTTGCGCAGAAATTTTTATTGCCAGAAGCTTGGTCAACTCGACGGGAAGGGGCGGGAGATGGCGGGTGACCGACCCGAACGGGGCAGTTCGGTTTCGACGGTGCTGGGCCGCAGACTGGGCGGCGAACTGCTGCGCATGCGCGAGACGCGCGGGCTGCGCCAGACCCACGCGGCCGAGGCGCTGACCGCCTCGGTCCCGAAGGTCGCGAAGATGGAACGCGGACTGGTCCCGATGCGGGATCCGGACATTCGTGCGCTGTGTCATCTCTACGGGGCGGACGACGCCGCGACGGTGGAGCGGCTGCTCAGCTTGGCAAAGCTCGACCGCGAGAGGCGGAAGGCGAAGGGGTGGTGGAACGGGTACCCCGCGCTCCGGGACATGGTGGAGTACGTGGCCCTGGAAGACGTGGCCAGTGGCGTACGTACTTGGCAGCAGGCCATCGTGCCCGGACTCTTGCAGACGGCTGACTACGCCCGGGCCCTCGCCATGGGTAATGGCAAATGGGACGACCCTGCCGAGGTGGAACCGTTCGTCGAGTCACGGGTGGCACGACAGTCCCGGCTTGCTGGTGAGGCGCCGTTGCAATTGCGCGCGGTGATCCACGAGAGCGCGCTTCGCCAACTCGTAGGTGGCCGCTCGGTGATGCGGGCACAGCTCGGTCACATGTTGGAGCAGGCGGAGCGGCCGAATGTGCGGCTCCAGGTGTTGCCGAGCTCAGCTGGTGCCAATCCCGGCATGAACTGCGCTTTCACCATCGTCTCGCTCGACCTGTCTGGGGCTCTGGACGTAGTGCACATGGACACGACCTCAGCTACGGTCTGGCTGGAGAGCCAGGCCGACGCGACGCACCACCGGTCGATCTTTGACCGCATCACACGCCTTGGGCTTGCTCAACGTGCTTCGGCAGACCTGATCGTCAGCATCCGCAAGGAGATGTAGCCCGTGCCCGATTTCGCTTTCACGAAGTCCAGTTACAGCGGTGGTAACGCCGGCCAGGAGTGTGTCGAAGTAGCGACCAACGTTCCCGCCGTCGTCGCCGTCCGCGACTCCAAGAACCCGTCGGGGCGTACCTTGCTTTTCGGGGGCCGCGAGTGGCTGGCCTTCCGGTCGGCCGTGGTCGACGGGACGATATGACCCGGCATCTGGAACCGTGACCTCACTCCTGGAGACGGTATGGCACTGGGTGTCTTCCGATTTCTCACCTCCAGTTACAGCGGTGGCAACGCGGGGCAGGATTGTGTCGAGGTGGCGACCAACGTGCCCGCCGTCGTCGCCGTCCGCGACTCCAAGAACCCGTCGGGGCGTACCTTGATCTTCGGGGGCCGCGAGTGGCTGGCCTTTCGGGCCGCCGTGATCGATGGGCAGATACGGTCGGCAGCCCTCAGCCCCTGACCGATGCCGACCGCCCGGCCGGGTTCGATCTGAACCGGCGCGACATGCAGGGCGGGGAAGAAAGGGCTGTCGGGCTGGGCGCTCATTCTGCTGCCCCTTTCGTGCCGAGCCCACATTGGGGCGCCGCGCAGGGCGGGGGAGGCCGCCGGAGGATTGGGCGGCATAGCGTCCGCGATCTCGGGCATGCGCCCCCGGCACCAGTGAGCGCCGAGAGGAACGTGTGATGCGGAAGAAGTGGATCCAGCGGGCGGCTGTGGCGGCGAGTGGGGTTTTTGTGGTGGGGGCGTTGCCGTTGGTGGTGGCGGGTCCGGCGCAGGCGTGGTCGTGGGACTGCCAGCAGTATCTGCGGCACAAGGGCTACAACGTGCCCGTCGGCGGCGAAGCCGCCAAGGCGTGCTCGATCGCGGAGGACGGTGAGGGGTCGGCGTACTCGCTCGACATCTGCCGGCAGCGGCTGGAGGCCCTGCACGTCAAGGGCAGGTACGTGAAGCCGGCCTGCAAGAAGGGCGCCGCGCGGTAGCGGCGGCGATTGCGGGGCCTTGGTGGCGGATGCCGCCAAGGCCCCTCTTCGTGGGGTGTCAGGTGCCGGCGGGCAGCCCCACCGCGTCGGCCAGGGCGCCGATTTCGAGGTTGATGAGGGTGGCGGGGTCGTGGCCCATGTTGTTGTACAGGCCCTGGACTTCGAGGCTGACGATGCCGTGCGTGCGCGTCCAGGCGAGGACGGTGGCGGCGAGTGTGGGGACCGGGTCGTCGACTGGGGTGAACGCGGCCACCCAGTCGGCGACTTCGGGAGTGCCCGCGACCCAGGCGCGTACCTCGTCGTACAGCGGCTCGGCGGCCGGCCACGGCCTCCCTTCCGCCAGTACGGCCAGGAACGGGCCGAGCGCCTTGCGGGCGCTCTCCGCGGTGTGGGCGGGCGCCTCGTACGCGGCGGCGGGCGTGCCCGCGAGGAGCAGGTAGCGGTGCGGCTGGGCGAGGGCCCAGTCGCGGTACGCGTGGGCCAGGGCCAGCAGCCGCTCGCGGGGGGACGCGTCGGCGGCCCGGTGCGCCGCCGTGCGGGTGGCCTCGGCGACGTCCTCGTACCCGTCGCTGATGAGCGCCGTGAGCAGGTCGTCGCGGTTGCGGAAGTACTTGTAGAGGGCGGGGCCCGACATGCCGAGGGTCTTGGCGATGGCGTTGATGCTCAGCGCCTCGATGCCGTCGGCCGCGATCTGGGCCAGCGCGGCCTGCTTGATCTCCTGCTGGACCTGGGCGCGGTAACGCTGGCGGGGCGTGCGCGCGGTGTCGGGGACGGCGGGCGGCGGCATGGGGCGGCTCCAGCGGGGCAGTGACGGGCGGTTCTCAGGTCGGTTCGGTTCTCCAGGGAGAGGCTATCGGGTGCGAGGTCGGCTGTAGATTTGGTTAGAGGTTGTAGCTATAGTGAGTGGCGTAGGGCGGAGTGGGCGGCGTCGGTGGGTGTGGCGCTGCCGTGGCCGCGTTCTGCCGTGTTCCTTGTTCCTTCGAAGTCAGGGGTTTCGCATGTCTGCTGTCACGTCGTCGCCCGCTCCGCTGCACGTCGTCCTCGGCACCGGCCCGGCCGGGACCACACTCGCCGAGGAACTGCTGCGGCAGGGCTACCGCGTACGGACCGTCGACCGTTCCGGCCGGGGCGGGCTGCCCGGGGCCGAAGCCGTCGCCGCCGACCTGGGCTCACCGGCCGCCGCGCGGGAGGCGATGGCCGGGGCCGCGGTGGTCTACCACTGCGTCAACGTGGCGTACGAGCTCCAGGTGGAGGTGATGCCCGCCCTCCAGAAGGTGATCGTGGACGCCGTGGCGGCGGTCGGCGCCCGGCTGGTCGTGATGGACACCCTCTACCCGTACGGCTCGTCCGGCGGCGAGCCGCTGACCGAGGACACCCCGTGGCGGGCCACCTCCCGTAAGGGCCGCATGCGGGCGCAGTTGGACGAGGTGTACCTGGCGGCCCACCACGCGGGCCGGCTGCCGGTCGTACTGGCCCGCGCCGCCGACTTCTACGGGCCGCGCGTCGTCAACTCGTCGCTCGGCGCGGCGACGTTCCCGGCGGCCCTGACCGGCGGCACGGTCATGGCCCTCGGCTGCCTGGACCTGCCGCACAGCTTCACGTACATCTGGGACGTCGCCCGCGGGCTCGCCCGGCTCGGGCAGGAGCCGGACGCGTACGGACGGGCCTGGCACCTGCCGACGGCCCCGGCCCCCACCGTGCGCGAGGTGCTGGAGCTGATCCGCGAACACACCGGAGTCCCGTTCGCGACGGAGGTGCTGACGGAGCCGCGCCCCTGGGGAGGGTTCGACGAGGCCTTCATGGCGGAGTACGCCGAGCTGTTCTACCAGCACACCGAGGCGCAGGTGATGGTCTCGGACGCGTTCGAGCGCCGCTTCGGCATGGCGGCCACGCCGCTGCGGGGCGGGGTCGGCGCGACCGTCGACTGGTATCGGGGCTGGCTGGCGCAGCAGGGGGTGGAGGGGGCCTAGGGGAGTGAGTGGCGGAATGCTGAGGAGGGTGCTGAGAGCGGTGGCGGGAGGGCGGACGGGAGGGGGGAACGGGAGGGGCGCTGCGGTGGACGGTTCGGGCTGACGTCAGGGGCTGGGGTCCACGACGGGTGGAGGCGCGGGGGCCCGTGGGCTCGCTGTCGCCGTCGCGGCCTCCGGGCGCCCCGGCAGCCGGAGCGCCAGGATCACGCCGACGGCCGCCACGACCGCGAGGACGGTCAGTGTGGGGCTCATGGCGGAGAGGAAGGCGTGGCCGTCACCGCCTCCGTAGGGACCGTTCTCGTACGACCCGCCCCCAGAGGGCCCGTGCCCCGGTACTCGCCCGTCCCTCCCGTTCCGCTCGGCTCGCCCGTCCCGTCCGGCGAACACCGTCATCAGCATCGTCGCCGCGGCCACCCCCAGCGTCGGGCCGATGTTCATGGCCGTCTGCTGGAGGCCGCCGGCCACTCCGGCGGTGTGCGCGGGCGCCTGGCGTACGACGGCGGCCGTGGCCGTGACCATCACCGTGCCGAACCCGGCGCCCAGCAGCAGGAAGCAGCTGCCGATGGCCACCGTGCCCGACGCCGGGCCGAGCCGTGACATCAGCAGCACGCCGCCGGCGACCAGCGCCGCCCCGTACAGCGTCGTACGGCGCGGGCCCAGCCGCCGCATCAGGACCGCCGAGGCCGGCGCGCCCAGCACCATCGTCACGGCCAGCGGCAGCGTCTCCAGGCCGCTCCGGAACGGGTCCAGCGCGAGCACTTCCTGGAGGTAGTACGTGCAGAGGAACAGCGCGCCGAACATCGCCGCCGACGCGCTCACGAGGACGCCGAGGGCGGGGGTGACGCCGGGCGCGCGCAGCACGCCGGGCGGGATCAGCGGATCGGCGGTACGCGACTCGTGCCGTACGAACGCTGCCCCGGCCACCACGGCGGCCATGAGCCCGAGCGTGGTGGCGGGTGTCCAGCCGGACTCCGGCAGCCCGACGAGGGTGTGCACCAGGCCGCTCAGGGCCGCGGCGAGCAGGCAGGCGCCGGGCAGGTCCAGCCGTACGGGGGTGGACAGGTTCCGGGAGTCGTCCTCGACCGCCTCGGGGGCGGGTGGCCGTACGGCCAGTGCCAGGGCACACGCACCCAGCGCGGGCGCGACGTTGAGGAAGAAGACCGCCCGCCACCCCAGGTGCTCGACGAGCGCACCGCCGAGCACCGGCCCGGCCGCGGCCGCGAGCCCGATGGCGCTCGTACGGATCGCGAGGGGCGTGCCGAGCCGGTCGGGCGGCCAGACCGCGCGCAGCATTCCCAGCGTGGCCGGTTGCAGCAGCGCGCCGGACACTCCCTGGGCGACGCGCAGGCCGATGACCCAGCCGATGTCCGTGGCCATGCCGATGGCCGCCGAGGTGACGGCGAAACCGAGCACTCCGGTGGCGAAGAGCCGCCGGTGGCCGTACCGGTCACCCAGGCGGCCCGCGAAGACCAGCAGCCCGGCCACGGCGATCAGGGAGCCCGTGCCGGCCCACTGCACCTGGACGAACGAGGCGCCCAGGTCCCGCTGGAGCGTGGGCTGCGCGACGGTCAGCACGGTGCCGTCCAGGGCGACGATCACGGCCCCGGTGATGCTGCCGGCGAGCGTGAGACGGCGGAGGCGGGCCGGGGGCGCGGTGCGGACCGGGGGCACGGGGCGGACCGGGGGGACGGAACGGGCCGGAGGCACGGAACGAGCCGGGGGCACGGAACGAGCCGGGGTCACCGGGGCTCCGGGCCCAGGTGCGCGTCGAGCGCGGCACGCAGCAGGGGTCCGACGTCCTCGGTGCCCGTCGCGAGCTGGAGGCTGCCCCAGCGCGACAGCTGGGCGATGCCGTGCAGATTGGCCCACAGGGCGCCGGCGAGGGCCGCGGGATCGTCGTCGGGACGCGTCCTGACCTGGGCGATCAGGCCGGCGAGGGTACGGAACAGCGGCAGGCTGGTGTCCCGCAGGCCGAGTTCGCCGCTCTCCAGGAGGTCGTGGCGGAACATCAGCTCGTACATGCCGGGGTGCGTCCGGGCGAACCCGAGGTAGGCCCGGGCGAGGGCGTCCAGCTGCGCACGCGGCTCCGCCGGGTGGCCGGCCGTCTCCGCGGCGAGGTGGCTCGCCAGCTCGCCGAACCCCTGCCGCGCGATGGCGGAGAGCAGGGTGAGGTGCGTGGGGAAGTAGCGGCGCGGCGCCCCGTGCGAGACGCCTGCGCGGCGGGCGATCTCCCGCAAGGTCAGCGCCTGCACCCCTTCGGCGGCGACCAGTTCGGCTCCGACGGCGATGAGGCGGGCCCGGAGGCTGGGGCCGGTGTCTTCCTGCGGGGGGCTGTGCGGCCTGTTCGGCTTATCCATAGACAGTGTCTACCGCATCACCGTAGACACTGTCTACTGCCTCTCGGAGGGCGCCGTCCACTCCCCCTCTGCGCCCCGTCTCATATTCCGGCGGTGGGACAATGATCCCGGCCCGCGCGGATTCCCGCCGGGCGTGCGGGCGCGCAATTCCGTTGCGCGCCCCTTTACTTGCGTGCGCCCGGGACGGCCGTGCGGAAACGGCGAAGCAAGGCCGTGCGGATTTCAGGTGAGCGCGGCCGGGTGGCCGGAATCGCGGCTCGTGGTCGTTCGGCGGGGACTGCGGCAAGGGCCGTCTCGTGCCGGTCGGTACGAACGGGAGGAAGAACTGAACCGGTCGTTACGGGAGGCCGGCTCCGGCTGCGCCTTCGGGCCGTTCCCCGCAGACTGGGACCAATTGCCTCGTTGCGTGGCACATTCCCGTGGTTCTCGTAGCGGAGCGAATCAAATCAGCAGGACCGAAGGGGCTGATTTGTGATGCGAGTAGCGGTCATAGGACAGGGATATGTGGGCTTGACCGGAGCGGTCGCCCTCACCCAGCAGGGTCATCATGTCACCGGGATCGAACAGGATCCGGAGCGGCTGCGCGTCCTGGACGCGGGCCGGGCCCCGGTCTTCGAACCCGGACTGCCGGAGCAACTGGCGGCCGCGCAGGCCACCGGGCGGCTCCATTTCTCCGGCTCCGTCACCGAAACCCACCGGCGGACACCGTTCGACATCGTTCTCGTGACCGTCGGCACGCCGCCCGCGTCCGACGGGTCCGCCGATCTGACGCAGGTCACGGCCGTACTGGCCGAGGTCCTGGAGCTGCTGCCCGCCCCGTGCGTGGTGCTGAAGTCCACCGTGCCGCCCGGTACGAGCGCCGTGCTCGCCGAGACGTACCCGGGGCTGCGTGAACGTTTCGCGTACAACCCCGAGTTCCTCAACCAGGGCAGTGCGCTGGACGACTGGGCCGTACCCGCCCGGATCGTGGCCGGCGCCTGGGGCGAGGCCGGCCTGCGCGCACTGCGCGAGCTGTACGCGGGCATCTCCGCGCCGTGGGTGGAGACCACCCCGTCCGGTGCCGAGATGATCAAGTACGCGAGCAACGCCTTCCTCGCCACGAAGATCAGTTTCGCGAACGAGGTGGCCGGCATGTGCTGCGGCCCGGACATCGACATCGACCACGTGATGCAGGGCGTCGGCTTCGATCCCCGGATCGGCCACGCCTTCCTCCAGCCCGGACTCGGGTACGGCGACTCCTGCCTGCCCAAGGACACCAACGCGCTGGCCCACTGGGCGAGCACCGCGGGCCTGGCGACCCCGCTGCTGCGCGCCACCATCGCCGTCAACGACGCCCAGTTCGGGCTGGCCGTCCAGATGCTGCGCACCGAACTCGGCGACGGGCCCGCCGACGGCCTGGCGGACGCGGAGATCGCGGTGCTCGGCGTACGGTACGAGCCCTGGAGCGACGACCTGCGCGCCGCGCCCAGCCGTACGGTGGTCCCGGCGCTGCTCGGCCAGGGCGCGCGGGTACGGGTGTGGGATCCCGGCACCGACACCGGCACCATCGCCGGCCTCTTCCCCGGCGCCCGCCCGGCGTCCGGCCTGGGGGAGGCGGTCGAGGGCGCCCACGCCGCCGTGGTGCTGACCGAGTGGCCGCAGGCGATCGAGGCGGACTGGCGGGCGCTGGCGGCCGTGATGTACGAGCCGCGGCTGGTCATCGACGGGAAGAACTGCCTCAGCCCCGAGCGGATGGCCGGCCTGCCCGTCCGCTACCGCAGCATCGGCACCCGGCTGCCCGCCTCGGCCGTCGCCGGCGGCAAGCCCGGAGCGACGGGCCGGACCCGCGGCGGAGCGGAACCGGCACCGGCACTGGAACTGGCTCTGGAACCGGAACCCGCACTGGAACCGGCACCGACACCGGAACCGGCACGGGCGCCGACACCGGAACCGGAACCGGCACGGGCACCGACACCGGAACCGGCACCGGAACCCACCACCCGCCGCCTCCCTCCGGAGCCGCCACCTCCGCCCCCGCCCGCTCTCCCAGACCGGTGAATCTCCGGACGTAAGGGACGCTGGAGGCCTGTCGCGGGTACGGACACTGAGACACATGAGACACAGCGGTCGGTGCCCACGGCGAGGAGAGCGTTTCCGGTGAATCAGCCCCCCACGCTGGACGAGCCGCCCCCGGAGGAAGCTCCCCCGGAGGCGGACCGTCCGGAACCCTCGGCGTGGGCCCCGATGCGCCGCCGGATGTTCCGGGCGCTGTGGATCGCCCAGCTCGCCGCCAACATGGGCACCTGGATGCAGACCGTCGGCGCCCAGTGGCTGATGGGCGACCTGGGCGGCGGGCCGCTGGAGGTGGCCCTCGTCCAGACGGCCACCACGCTGCCGGTCTTCGCGCTGGTGGTGCCCGCGGGAGCGCTCGGCGACATCCTCGACCAGCGGCGGCTGCTCCTCGGGGGACAGCTGCTGATGTTCCTCGGCGCGGCCGGCCTGGCCGCCGTCACCGCGGGCGACCGGGCGACCCCGACCCTGCTGCTCCTGCTCACCGCCCTGATGGGGGTCGGCGAGGCCTTCTGCATCTCCTCCTTCCAGTCCATCCAGCCCGAACTGGTCAGCCGCGACGAGATCCCCCAGGCGGCCCTCCTCAACAGCGCCAACGGCAACGTCGCCCGGGCCGCCGGACCGGCCCTCGGCGGCCTGCTGATCTCGGCGGCGGGCCCGGCGGCCACCTTCGGGATCAACGCCCTGTCCTTCCTGGGCGTCATGGTCGTCCTCTACGCCTGGCGCCGGCCCGCCACCCACCGGCCGCTGGGCTCGGAGCACGTACGGGGTGCGATCCGGGCGGGCGCCCGGTACGTGCGCAGGGCACCGATGTTCGGTGCCGTACTCGGCCGCTCCGGGCTGTTCATGCTCTTCGCGGGCGGGCTGTGGGCGCTGCTCCCGGCGATCGCCCGCGGCCCGCTGGGCATGAGCGCGGGCGGCTACGGGCTGTTGCTGGGCTGTGTCGGGGTGGGCGCGGTGGGCGGCGCGCTGGCGCTGCCCGCGGTCCGGCCCCGTACGACGACGAACGGCCTGGTCACCGTCGCGATGATCTTCTACGCGGCCACCATGGCGGTGATCGGACTGGTGACGTCGTCGGCCGTCGTCGCCATCGCGCTGATCGTCTCCGGCCTGGCCTGGGTGGCGGTGCTGTCCACCCTCTCCGCCTCCGCGCAGATCCTGCTCCCCGTCTGGGCCCGCACCCGGGCGCTCGCGTACTACCAGCTGGTCTTCATGGGCGGCCAGGCGCTGGGCGGGGTGGGCTGGGGTCTGGTGGCCGACTGGTTCGGCGTCCGGAGCGCGTTCGTGATCGCGGGCATCGGCCTGGCGCTGACGACGGTCGTGGGCATGCGGACGATGCCGATGCCCACCGGCCACATCGACATGGAGCACGTCCAGCACTGGCCCGAACCGGAGTCCATGCAGACGCCCGGACGCAACATCGGGCCGGTGATGGTCATCGTGGAGTGGCAGGTGGAGCGGGTGAACGCGGAGGCGTTCATCCGGGCCATGCGGCCGGTGGGGCAGGCACGGCGGCGGACGGGCGCGACCATGTGGGGCCTGTACGAGGACATGGACAATCCGACGCTCTTCCTGGAGACGTTCACCGTCGTCTCCGAGCGGGAGCACCTGCGCCAGCACCTGGAGCGCGGGACCAAGGAGGACCAGGAGCTGGAGGCGCGGGCCCGCAGCCTGACCCGGCCCGGCAGCGCTCCCCGCGTACGCCACCTGATCTGGGCGTACGCCCTGGACCGCGCCGAGGAACTGTCGGCCCACCAGCACTGAGCGCCCCCCGCGCCCCGCCGCCGCACCCGTCCGCATCCTGGACCCCCTCCCTGACGCATACGTGTTGTATCTATGCTGTGCGCATGCCATCAGCCGCCGCTCCGGTCACCTCTGCCCCGGACACCCCACGCACCACGAACGCTCCCGATCGCGCCACCACCCCCACCTCTACCCCGAGCAAAACCCCGCCCGCCGCCGAACGCGTCTACGCGTACGTCAAGCAGGCCGTACTGGAGCGGCACTACGAAGGCGGCGTGCTGCTCACCGAGGGGGAGCTGGCCGAGGCCGTCGGCGTCTCGCGCACACCCGTACGGGAAGCGCTGCTGCGCCTGGAGGTCGAAGGGCTGCTGAAGCTCTACCCGAAGAAGGGCGCGATGGTCCTGCCGGTCTCCGCGCAGGAGATCGCGGACGTGGTGGAGACCCGGCTGCTGGTCGAGGAGCACGCCGCGCGCAAGGCCGTGCCGGCCTCCCCCGCCCTCATCGCCGAGCTGGAGGAGCAGCTCGCGAAGATGATCGAGCTGGCCGCCGCCGGCGACCTCGCCGCCGTCTCCGTCGCCGACCGCTGCTTCCACGCCGCGATCGTGCGCAGCGCCGGCAACCAGATCCTGGACCGGCTGTACGAGCAGCTGCGGGACCGGCAGCTGCGGATGGGCGTCGCCGTGATGCACGCCAACCCGGACCGCATCGCGAAGAACATCGCGGAGCACGGCGAGATCCTCCAGGCGCTGCGCGCCGGGGACGCGGCGGCGGCCGTGGACGCCGTGCACCGCCACGTCAGCTGGGTGCGGAACCTGGCACAGGGAGACGTCCGATGAGCGGCACCGCCCCGGGCCAGGGCACCCTGCTGCCCGGCGACCCGCCCGGCGGCCGCAGAGCGATGGCCGTCTGGGGCATCGGCGTCGCCGTCTACTTCGTGGCGATCACCTACCGGACGAGCCTGGGCGTCGCCGGACTGGACGCGGCGGAACGTTTCCACATCAACGCCTCCGCGCTCTCCACCTTCTCCATCCTCCAACTGCTCGTGTACGCGGGCATGCAGATACCCGTCGGCCTGATGGTCGACCGGCTCGGCACCAAGAAGGTGCTGATCCTGGGCGTCGTGCTGTACACGGTCGGCCAGTTCGGCTTCGCGCTGTCGCAGTCGTACGCCATGGCGCTGGGCTCGCGGGCGCTGCTCGGCTGCGGTGACGCGATGACGTTCATCAGCGTGCTGCGGCTGGGCGCGCGCTGGTTCCCGGCCCGCCGGGGCCCGCTGATAGCCCAGATCGCCGCCCTCATCGGCATGGCGGGCAACCTCGTCTCCACCCTGGTCCTGGCCCGCCTGCTGCACACCTTCGGCTGGACACCGACCTTCGCGTCCAGCGCGCTCGGCGGTATCGCCGTCCTCGCCCTGGTGCTGGCCTTCCTCAAGGACCACCCCAAGGGCTACGAGCCCGCCCCCGCGCCCGCCACACACACCGGCGCCGCCTTCGTCCGCCGCCAGATAGCCGACGCCTGGCGCGAGCCCGGCACCCGGCTGGGCATGTGGGTGCACTTCACCACCCAGTTCCCCGCCATGGTCTTCCTGCTGCTGTGGGGCCTGCCGTTCCTCGTGGAGGCGCAGGGGCTGACGCGCGGCGAAGCGGGCGAACTGCTCACCCTGGTCGTGCTGTCCAACATGGTCGTCGGCCTGGTCTACGGGCAGGTCATCGCCCGTCACCACAGCGCCCGTACGCCGCTGGCGCTCGGCACCGTCGCCGCCACCGCCCTCCTGTGGGCGCTCACGCTGGCCTGGCCGGGCGAGCACGCGCCCGTAGGGCTGCTGATCGTCCTGTGCGTGGTGCTCGGCGCCTGCGGCCCCGCCTCGATGATCGGCTTCGACTTCGCCCGCCCGGCCAACCCGCCGGAACGCCAGGGCACCGCCTCCGGCATCGTCAACATGGGCGGCTTCACCGCCTCCATGACGACACTCCTGGCCATCGGCGTCCTGCTGGACGCCACCGGCGACAATTACCGGATCGCGTTCGCCTCCGTCTTCGTCCTGGAGGCACTGGGCGCCGCGCAGATCCTGCGGCTGCGCGGCCGGGCGCACCGGCGGGAGCGCGAGCGGCTGGTGGCCAGCCGGGTGGAGGCGGTGCACGTACCGGTGTGACGACAGCGGCCGCGCGGCCCCCGTCTCCTACGGCGTGACCGCGAAGTGCCCCAGCACCGCCTCCGCCAGCGGCCGGTCGCCGTCGATCTTCACCTTCTCGGCGACGGCGGCGGGCCGCACCCGGCCGCAGGCCAGCCGGTAGAACGTCTCCCAGTCCATGGCCAGCGTCACCGCCGGGCCGAGCGAGACGCTCTCGTCGATCGAGCCGTTGCCCTGCGCGTCCACCCGTACCGTGCGCATGAACTCCAGCGCGCCGCTCACGTCGAAGACCACTGCCGCACCGGCCGGCGCGCCCGCGTCCTTGGCGACCACCCTCGGCAGCGCGAGCAGCAGCAGGTCGCGGGTGAGCTGGGCGCCGGGGGAGTCGAGGTTGCCGGGCACGTTCAGCGCGTGGCGCAGGTCCTGTTCGTGGACCCAGACGTCGAACGCCCGCTGCCGCAGGGCGTACGCGAGCGTGCGGTCCTCACCGAGCGGGGTACGCAGCACCGTCTCGGGATCGCGGGTCTCGTTGCGCAGCGACCGCGCGCGGCGGATGACCATGTACTCCAGCTCGGCGGTCATCTCCGGACCGGTGTGATGCCGCCGGACGTCCACCTGGAGCTCCATCCGGCGGGCGAATTCCGTGCGTACGTGGTAGAGATCGCGCGGCAGGGAGTGGATGGGCCGGGGATCCCCCAGCATCTCGCTCTCCAGGCCGATGATGTGCGAGACGATGTCGCGAACGGACCATCCCGGGAGGTCCGTTGCCCGGTTCCACTCCCCTTCGACAAGGGGCTTGACCAGCTCGGATATCGCTTCGATGGAGTGCGTCCAGGCGTCGATGGAGGGCTGCAGGCTGGGATGGACGGTCACGGACACCTCGGACGGTTCGTACGCGGGCAGCTGTCTGTGCAGTTAAGTTACGCTGCGCACGGGCACCCGGGCAGCGCTTTCGGGTGACCATCGTAGGTCGGTTTTTGACGGCGGACCGGTTCGAATGCTTAGGCGGTGGTACTGTGCGCGCTTCACTGATCCAGATGCACGTGGACCCGGCGGAACCGGCCGACGTACGGCGTGCGCGGGCCGGTTCACTGGTACGTGAGCGTACGGTCGGCGATCTCGTCGTCCTCCCCGAGCTGTGGCCGGTCGGCGCCTTCGCGTTCGAGACGTTCGCCGACGAGGCCGAACCGCTCGAAGGCCCCACCTACCAGGCCATGTCCCAGGCCGCCCGGGACACCGGGGTCTGGCTGCACGCCGGCTCCTTCGTCGAACGGGCCCCCGACGGCACCCTCTACAACACCTCCCTCGTCTTCTCCCCGGACGGCGGACTCGCCGCCTCCTACCGGAAGATCCACCGCTTCGGCTTCGACAAGGGCGAGGCGGTCCTGATGGGCGCGGGCGACACGGTGGTCACCGTCCCGCTGCCCGAGACGACGCTGGGCCTGGCCACCTGCTACGACCTGCGCTTCCCCGAACTCTTCCGGCAGTTGGTGGACGCCGGCGCGCAGACCCTGGTCATCCCCGCCGGCTGGCCGGCCCGCCGCCGCGCCCACTGGTCCCTGCTGGCCCGCGCCCGCGCCGTGGAGAACCAGAGTTACGTACTGGCCTGCGGCACGGCCGGCACCAACGGCGGCGTCGAGCAGGCGGGCCACAGCGTCGTCGTCGACCCGTGGGGCGAGGTCCTCGCGGAGGCCGGTCCGTACGAGGAAGTCCTGACCGTCGAGCTGGATCCGGCCAAGGTGAGCAAGACCCGCGCGGACTTCCCGGCCCTCCGCGACCGCGTCCTGGGCCTCCCCACCCCCTGACTCCGCTCCCCGTCACCCCCTCCTCATCCTCGCCCCTCTCACCCCACCCCCCTCTCCCGCTCCGCCAGCCGGATCACGCACACCGCGACCGCGATCAGCAGCGCCGGATCAGCGTCCTCCCGCACCACCTGCACCGCATACGTGTCCCGCACGGACAGCCACCGGCGCGAGATGTCCGCCAGCAGTTCGCCGTCGTACTCGACGGCGAACTCCCGGTCCAGCACCTTGCCGCTGACGTCCAGCTCGGTGCCGTCCACCAGCTCCACCCGGTAGTGGTTGCGCAGCAGCGACAGCCGCTTGCGCCGGACGGTGGCCAGCGGCCGGTCGTCCCGTTCGAGGGTCATGGTGTCCCGCAGCGCGAGCCACTTCTTGCGGATGGTGACCAGCACCCGCCGCTCGGCGTCCCGCAGCTCGAACGTCTCCCGCAGCCGCAGCGCCTTGCCGTCGACGAGATAGACGTGCCGCCCGTGCTCGTCGTCGATCCAGTAATCGTCCCCGATGCCGAAGATCCGGTCGTGCACGAGAAACCTCATGCCGGCCATGTTCCCGCCCACCCCGCCCGGAAGCACCCGTACACCCCGGGACACGCCGCCGCCCGGCCCGTACAGCCAGGTGACCTTGTACGCCCCCTGCGCGGGTCCTTCCCCGCCACGGGCCGCCACGCGCGGACCATGACCCCATGGCAGAAGCGGTCACCACACGGCGGTTCACCCCGCAAGCGGGCTGCCCCCGCTGCACCGACCTCGACACGACCCGCCGCCGCGCGGCGGCCACCCACGACCACAGCGCCGAAACGGACGCCCGAGTCCTGATCAGACACCACATGCGCACGGAACACGGGACGGAGCTGGAGGCGGGGTGGACGTGAGGGGGACGCCGGCCGGCCGGCGTGCCGGCTGCCCGCCCCGCACGCAGTACTCCCGTGACCGCGTGTTCATGCCCAAGTGGCACCCTTGAACCATGAACGACGCCGCCCCCGCTTCGAACACCCCGCGCCGTGCCCGTGTCCGCGCTCCCGAGCTGATCGGCAAGGGCGGCTGGCTGAACACCGGTGGTAAGGACTACACCCTCGCTGACCTGCGGGGACGCATCGTCATTCTCGACTTCTGGACCTTCTGCTGCGTGAACTGCCTGCACGTCCTCGACGAGCTGCGGGAGCTGGAGGAGCGGCACCGGGACACCGTGGTGATCATCGGGGTGCACTCGCCGAAGTTCGTGCACGAGGCGGAGCACCAGGCCGTGGTGGACGCCGTGGAGCGGTACGAGGTCGAGCACCCCGTGCTGGACGACCCCGAGCTGGCCACCTGGAAGCAGTACGCGGTTCGGGCCTGGCCGACGCTCGTCGTGATCGACCCCGAGGGCTACGTCGTCGCGCAGCACGCCGGTGAGGGGCATGCGCACGCCATCGAGACGCTGGTGGCGGAGCTGGAGGCGGAGCACGAGGCGAAGGGGACGCTGCGGCGCGGGGACGGGCCGTACGTGCCGCCGGAGCCGGTCGCCACCGACCTGCGCTTCCCCGGCAAGGCGCTGCGCCTGCCCGGCGGCACGTTCCTCGTCTCGGACACCACCCGCCACCAGCTCGTGGAGCTGGCCGCGGACGGCGAGACCGTACTGCGCCGGATCGGCAACGGAGAGCGCGGCTTCGGCCCGGACTCCTTCAGCGAGCCGCAGGGCCTGGCGCTGCTGCCGGACGGCAAGGTGGCCGTCGCCGACACCGTCAACCACGCGATCCGTACGTTCGACCCGGAGACCGGCGAGATCGCGACCGTGGCCGGGACCGGCAAGCAGTGGTGGCAGGGTTCGGCGACCTCCGGCTCCGCCCTCGACGTCGATCTGTCCTCGCCGTGGGACGTGGCCTGGTGGCAGGGCCGGCTGTGGATCGCGATGGCGGGCGTGCACCAGCTGTGGACGTACGACCCGGCCACCGGGACCGTCGAGGCGGTCGCCGGTACGACGAACGAGGGCCTGGTGGACGGGCCGGCCGCGGAGGCGTGGTTCGCGCAGCCGTCCGGGCTGGCGGCGGCCGGTGACCGGCTGTGGGTCGCGGACTCCGAGACCAGCGCGGTCCGCTGGCTGGACACCGACCTCGTCGTGCACACCGCGGTCGGCACCGGCCTGTTCGACTTCGGACACCGCGACGGCGACGCGGCGCAGGCGCTGCTCCAGCACCCGCTGGGCGTCACCGCGCTGCCCGACGGCTCGGTGGCCGTCTCCGACACGTACAACCACGCGCTGCGCCGCTACGACCCGGCGACCGGCGAGGTCAGCACGCTCGCGACCGACCTGCGGGAGCCGTCGGACGCGGTGCTCGTGGGGGACGAGGGCTCCGGCGACCCGGAGATCGTCGTGGTCGAGTCGGCGCGGCACCGGCTGACCCGGCTGCGGCTGCCCGAGGAGGCCGTACGGGTCGAGTCGGTCGCGCACCGTACGCAGCGCGCGGCGACCGAGGTGGGCCCCGGCAAGCTCCGCCTGGACGTCATCTTCCAGGCCCCGGCCGGCCAGAAGCTGGACCTCCGGTACGGCCCGTCCACCCGTCTGCTCGTCAGCTCGACGCCGCCGGAGCTGCTGGCCTCGGGGGACGGTGCGGACACCGACCTCAGCCGTGACCTGGTGCTCGCGGACGGCGTGACGGAGGGCGTGCTGCACGTCTCGGCGATGGCGGCGTCCTGCGACGACGACCCGGCGATCGAGTACCCGGCCTGCCACGTGCACCAGCAGGACTGGGGTGTCCCGGTACGGGTGGCCGAGGGCGGCACGGGCCGGCTGGCGCTGGTGCTGGCGGGGATGGACGAGGGCGCGGCCGGATGACGGAGGCCGCGGGCCCGGGGGAGGCCCCGGGCCCGCGGCCTTCTCCAGGCCTGGGGATCGGTCGCTACCCCTTGGGCTCGGTGTAGCTCTCCGCCCGGTTCAGCGTGCTCTGCCAGTGCGTGACCTGGGAGGTGCCCACCGCCACCGGCGCGTTACGGAAGTCGACGCGCTGCGGCGGCCCCTTCGGGGAGCCGTTCACATCACTGCCGCTGAACTCGATCGTCGCGTACGTCTTCTTGCCGCTGCCCTTCTGCGCGGCGGTGGCGGTCGGGATGCTCGCCCAGATCGTGCCCTTGGGCCGTACGGTCTCCACGTCCCCGCCCATGACGTTGCTGCCCTTGAGGAGCGGCAGCGGGTTCTTGGCGCCGTCGAAGCGGACCAGGGGGTGGTTGTAGACCAGGCAGGAGCGGGTGCTGCTGGTGTTCACGGCCTTGATCACGACATGATCGTTCGGCGCGTGCGCGTACACCTCGAAGCGGAACATTCCGGGCCCACAGGCCCGCGCCCCCCGCGAACCGGCCGCCGTGCCGGCGCCCGCACCCGCTGCCGCGCCACCCCCGATGATCTTTTTCTTCTTGCTCTTCGACGAGGATTTCGAAGACTTCGACGACGACTTCTTCGAGGTCTTACTGCTCTTCGAATTCCCGGAGCAACCGGTCAGAGCAAGCGATCCAGCCATCGCAACGGCCAGCACCGCATACGCGGCGGGACGTCGGAAGCGGCGTGCGGTCATGTGGTCCCCCAGTGATGTCACTGCGTTCAGCGGTGCGGATTCGGCGGTGCGTGTGTCGGTGGCATGGCTAGGCCACCATAGCGAGTGACGGGCGGGGCGCCAGAGCCGTCGGGGGCGTTCCGCCGGCAGTGACCGGCGTTGTCGCTTTTCTTCTTTCAGGAGGCAGCCTGCGGAGGGGGCCTCATTGGTAATGATCACGTGGGGGGGGGGAATGTCGCATTTCCGAATACGGCACGGATCGACGCGTCGATCCTTTTCGTGTTCCGGGTACGGATTCCCCACCCCCGGCTGTGAGACGTGCAGCGCACGGACCGACGCCAACGTGCTCATGCGTCAGGTACGCGTCCCGTTGCGTGTCCGGGGGCGAAACCGCGTGCGCGGCTATGCGGCGCCCGGCAGCCGGTAAACCGACACATGCGACCCCGACTCCGCCGTGAACTCGCCCCCTTTCCAGTCCGCGTGCCGGGACTCCAGGGTGAAGCCGGCGAGTTGGCCCATGAGGTCGAGTTCGGCGGGCCAGATGTAGCGGTGGGGGGAGCGGGTGAGGCGGGCTCGGCCGGATCGGTCGTAGCGGATGTGATGGGAGGTGAGGTGTTGGGTGAGGGGGGCGTAGGTGTCTACGCCGAGGTAGCCGGGTTCTGTGGCGAAGACCATGGCCTGCTGGCCGGGTGGGAGGCGGCGCAGGTCCGGGACGCCCAGTTCGATGACGAAGCAGCCGCCCGGTACGAGGTGGCGGGCGGCGTTGCGGAAGCAGGCGACCTGTCCGGGCTGGGTGAGGAGGTTGGAGATGGTGTTGAAGACGAGGTAGACGAGGTGGAACGGGCCGGGGGCGGTGGTGGTCGCCATGTCGCCGGCGATGACCGGGACGGTTGCCTCGTCGGCCTTGGTGCGTAGTTGGTCGATCATCGGCCGGGAGAGTTCGATGCCGGTGACCGGTACGCCGCGTTGTGCGAGGGGTATGGCCACGCGGCCGGTGCCGATGGCGAACTCCAGGGCGCGGCCACCGGCGGCGAGTTCCGCGAGGCGGTCCACGGCCGGGTCCAGCACTTCCGGCGCGAACATGCCGGTGCCGGGTGTGTCGTACGTGCGAGCGGCTTCTTCGTCCCATACGTCGTCCTGGCGCAGTCGCATGGGGTACACGATCCTCGCGGCGGCCCGACGTGTCGAAGGAGTTTAGGGGCGAGGAGTCGGGCGCGAGGCGGTTGATTGCCGGTGGTCGCTGGTGGTTGCCGTCAGTCCTCGTAGTGCATCCGGTGTGTCTCCTCGACCACGGGGGCCGCGGGGCTGGGCGGCTGCATCCGGCGGCGCTTGAAGATGCTGACGTACGCCGCGATGCCGATGATGCCGACCGCCATCAGGATCAGGCCGACGAGGTGGAGGTTGACTCCGGCCATGTGCCAGTCCACCGCGAAGGTCAGGATGCCTCCCAGCGCGAGCAGACCGATGCACCATCCGATGCCCATGGTTGTGCCTCCGTACGCAAGTGGATGTTCCGGGCCGGTCGTTGACCGGGTACCCGGGCCCGGAGGCGCCAATCGCGTGAGCCAGGAGGGCGGTCCGTCACGGCCGGATCGCGCGGTTCACGTCGTACTGCCAGTAGGTGACCCGCGCCCCGCCGTCGACCCGCACGCCGCCGGGGATCCGTACGTGCGCCCGGCCGCCGGGTATGCCGTGCCCGGCGCGGTCCGTGAAGCCGACCGACAGGGTGTGCACTTCCTGGGCGGAGGCGCCGGAGGCCGGCGTGAGGGCGGCGTACGCCGTGCCGCCAGGGGAGAGGGTGAGCGGGGTGCGGGGCGCGCCCTTGCCGCTCGGCGCGGTGGCCGGGGCGCCGCCGCCCCGCAGACGGGGGTAGCCGTACAGGTCGCAGGGGGCGCCGGAGGTGTTGGTGACCTGGAGGAGGAGGCGGCCGGGCGGCTGCGGGAGCGGTTTGGCGGCGACCACCACCTTCGAGGGGTCGCAGGCCGGGTGGCTGCCGCTCCGGGCCGCCTGGTCGGTGTGGGAGCCGCTGGGCATGCCGGGGCCCAGCGGCTCGTCCGACCCGCCGGAGTCCTTCCCGAAGGGGTGGAACGGCTTGGCGTCGCTGGTCCTGAGCGCCTCCTGCCCGCCGCAGGCGGTGAGCAGGCCGAGCGCGGCCACCGCCGTGAGCCCGGCGGCAGCGGTCCGCAGCGTACGGGTACGGGCACGCCCGCCGTCGGCACGGCGGCGAGCGCGTAGGGCGGTGGCGGCCTCCGTAACGGTGTGGCGCGGCATGGGGTCTCCCGGGGTCGCTGCTTCTCCTGCGTGGTGTGCTGCCACCTTGACGTGAACCCCTGGCGCCTGGCTAACGCTTCCCTAACGGAACCGGCGCGCCACTACGGGACAGCGCCTCGGCACATGCGGGCAGCGCGTAGGGCACAGCAGCGCTTCAGCACGGGCCGCCGGTGACGGTGCGCAGCGCGCCGCCGGCATTCTCGTCGTCGGTGCCGAGCACGCCGTGGCGGGAGTGCGGCAGGCAGGCCAGTGCCTCTATCTTGTGGCCGGGGTAGCGGCCGAGGGACTTCGGGGTCTTCCGTACGGACAGCCGCACCGTGCCCCGGCCGTCGACGGACACCGTACCCGCGTCGTAGAGGGCGGAGTCGAACGGGCCGTCGTCACCGTTGTCCGAGGCCGAGGAGACCTTGAGCGCGCCGTCGGCGCCGATGGTGAGGTCACTGATGTGCCGTACGTGCTCGGCGGGGTACGGGGCGCGGAACGCCGCCGTGACCGGGGCGGAGAAGGTGTGGCGGGCGAGGTCCAGCCGGGCGGCGTGCAGGGTGCCGGGGCGGCTGCCTTCGCCGCGGTCGGCCCAGACGGCGACGAGCCGGTGCGCCCGGTAGGTGAGCGCGAAGCCTTCATAATTGTCGTCCTCCGAGGCGCCGGGGACGGTGAACGTGCCGAGGGTGCGGGCCGCAGTACGCGCCGCGTTCAGGCGCAGGTGGTAACCCGTACCGTCGCTGGCCAGGGCGACGAACTCACCGGGCCGGCCCGGGACCGCGTCCAGCCCCTCCAGGTCGACGGGTATCTCGCTGCCCTCCCAGGCCAGCGGGCGCACCTGGGGCCGGTCACCGGGCCGCAGGCGTACGGTGGCCAGCCGGTTCTCGCCGGGCTCCTTGTTGTCGCGGGCCACCAGGAGGTCGGTACGGCCCGCCCGGGCGCCCGGTACGACGGCGAGGCCGCTGACCCCGGAGGTGATGCCGTCCCCCACCTGCTGCCAGGCCGGGGTGCGGACGGCGGTGGCCGGGGAGCCGGTACCGGTGGCCGGCGTGGAAGCGGTCCGCGCGGTGGCGGAGTGGGCGGCGACGAGGGACACCGTGCAGGCGAGAGCGGCGGCAGCGGCTGCGGAGCGGCTTTTGATCATGCGCATCCGCAGACGGTAGGGGGAACCGGCCGGGAAGGGAACAGGCCGGGCGGGACGAGGGGAGCGGGGGCTGCTGGAAGGCTGCTGGAATCTCCGGGTTCGTCTGGACTCGTCTGGGTGCGTCAGGACCCGTCAGGCTCCGTCAGGACCCGTCCACCCGCCCGCTGTCGGGCGGGAGCCGCACAGCCCCCGCCCGCTCATTCCCCGGTGCGCTCCCGGTGCTTCCTCCGGTACCTCTCCCGATGCTTCCCCCAGTGCTTCCTCCGGTGCCTCACCCGGTGCTTCCCCCGTCCGTCCCCTCGTCGCGGGCGAACAGCTGCGTCAGGGTGCTGATCGTGTAGACGTCGGTGGCCTCCTCGTCGACCAGGTGCATCTCGGTGAGCCGGTCCAGGCCCTCCTGGATGTCCTCCGGATCGGAACCGGCCAGGGCCGCCGCCACGGACGCGTTCAGGTGGCCGTCGGCGTTCGCGGCGAGCGCGCTGAGCAGCCGCGCGTCGTCCGCCGACAGGCGGGCCACCGACATCCGCAGGGCCGCCGCGACACCGGTGTCCTCGGCGGACAGCAGCGCCAGGCGCCGCCGTTCGTCGCGCAGGGCGGCGGCCAGGCGGGCCAGCCGCCAGCGCGGACGGGCGGTCAGCTGGGCGGCCGCCGCGCGCAGGGCGAGCGGCAGCCCGTCGCACAGGGCGACCAGTTCCTGTGCGGCGTCCGGGTCGTCGGCGACCCGTTCCGCGCCGAGCATCGCGCCGAGCAGCGCGCTGCCCTCCGCCGCGCCGAGCGCCTGGACGGGCACCGGCCGGGCGACGTCGGTGGCGACCAGGCCGTCCAGGCGGCTGCGGCTGGTGACCACCGTCGCGCAGTGCGCGCCGCCGGGCAGCAGCGGGCGTACCTGCGCGGAACTCTGCGCGTTGTCCAGGACGACCAGCAGCCGGCGTTCGGCCACCAGCGACCTGAAGAGCGCGGAGGCCGACTGTGCGGACGTCGGTACGCGCTCCGGCGGCGTACCGAGCGCGAGCAGGAAGTCCCGCAGGATCTCGACGGGTTCGGCCGCCGCGCCCTCGTTGAAGCCGCGCAGGTCGGCGAAGAGCTGGCCGTCGGGGAAGGCCCCGGCGTACGCGTGCGCCCACTGGACCGCGCAGGCGGTCTTGCCGACGCCGGCCGGTCCGGTGACGACGGCGAGCGGGCTCTCGCCGGGTACGGCGGACTGCACCACGTTGGTCAGGGCGGCGAGCTGCTGCTCGCGGCCCAGGAAGCGGGCGGGCGGCCGGGGCAGCAGGCGGGGTACGGCGGGCGGTCCGGCGGCCCGGCCGGGGGTGCCGCCCGCGGGCCCGCGCCCGCCTTGGTCGGGTACGCGAGGGTCGGCAGCGGCGGTGCCGGGGGTACCGGTGGCCCCGATGGTCCCGGTGGCCACGCGAGGATCCGCCGGGGGCTCACCGCCTGCCGCGGCCCCGGCGCCGGCCCCGGCGCCGCGCGCCGTCGCGGTCGCGCCGCCCCGGCCGGTGCCGGAAGCACCGCCCCGCGTACGTCCGGCGGCTCCCGCTTCCTCCGCGCGCAGGATCTCCTCGTACGCGCCCTTGAGCCGCGCCCCCGGGCCGACGCCCAGTTCCTCGTCGAGCAGCCGCCGGGTCCGGTGGAACCACTCCATCGCGTCCGACTGCCGTCCGGTACGGAACAGCGCGCGGATCAGTTCGG
This sequence comes from Streptomyces sp. NPDC052496, assembly GCF_040679095.1. Taxonomy (NCBI): domain Bacteria; kingdom Bacillati; phylum Actinomycetota; class Actinomycetes; order Kitasatosporales; family Streptomycetaceae; genus Streptomyces; species Streptomyces sp. NPDC052496. The sequence continues at coordinate 97,119 of NZ_JBFAUH010000003.1, read as the reverse complement.
CGACCATGCCCTCGCGCAGCGGGTTGTTGACCGCGGCGGTGTAGAGGATCGCCGCGGCCTGTTCGTGCTCGCCGAGCGCGCCGTGGGCCCGGGCCAGCGCCTCGGTGGCGGCCAGCCGCTGTTCCTCCAGCGCGTGCGCGGCGGCGGCGAACGGCGGGCTGGTGACGGTGCCGGTGAGCGCGGGGCCGCGCCACAGGCCGAGCGCCTCGCGCAGCAGCGGCACCGCGTCGCCGGGGGCCGCCTCGGGGCGGGCCAGCGCGACCAGTTCGGCGAAGCGGTGGGCGTCGATCAGCTCCTCGGGCAGGCGCAGCAGGTACGCCGAGCCGTGGGTGGTCAGCTCGATGCCGTACGCCTCGGCGCCGCCCTCGGCCAGCGTCGCGCGCAGCCGCGAGACGTGGCCCTGGACGACCGTACGGGCGTGTTCGGGTGGTTCCTCCTCCCAGAGCGAGTCGATCAACTGCTCCAGTGGAACGGTGGTGTTGGGCTGCAACAGCAGCAGCGCGAGCACGCTGCGCCGTTTGGCGGGTCCGAGCGCCAGCTCACCGGTGCCGGCGGTGACGCATATCGGGCCCAGCAGGGAGAAGTCCAACTCAGCCCTCCAGGAAGGCCGTCAGGGCGCTGGCCAGCAGGTGCGGGTCCTCGCTGCCGCACAGCTCGCGCGCCGAATGCATCGACAGGATGGCAACACCGATGTCGACCGTGGCGATTCCGTGCCGGGCGGCGGTGATGGGCCCGATGGTGGTGCCACAGGGCATCGCGTTGTTCGAGACGAAGGACTGCCACGGCACGCTGGCCCGCTCGCAGGCGTCTGCGAAGACCGCGCGGCCGCTGCCGTCGGTGGCGTAGCGCTGGTTGACGTTGACCTTCAGGATCGGGCCGCCGTTGGGCAGCGGGTGGTGGCCGGGGTCGTGCCGCTCGGTGTAGTTGGGGTGCAGGGCGTGGCCGGTGTCGGAGGACAGGCAGACCGTGCCGGCGAAGGCGCGGGCGCGGTCCTCGTACGAGCCGCCGCGGGCGAAGACCGAACGTTCCAGCACCGTACCGAGCAGCGGGCCGTCGGCGCCGGTGTCGGACTGGCTGCCGTTCTCCTCATGGTCGAAGGCGGCGAGCACCGGGATGTACGGCGGCTCCTCACCGGACGTGGCGACCGCCGCCAGCGCGGCCGTACCGGCGTGCACGGACAGCAGGTTGTCCATCCGCGGCCCGGCCACCAGCTCGCGGTCGCGGCCGAGGTAGGCCGGCGGCTCGATGCTGTGCAGCATCAGGTCCCAGCCGCGTATGTCGCCGGCGGGCACCCCGATCTCCTCCTCCACGAAGGCGACCAGGTCGCCCTCGCGCACCTCGCCCAGGCCCCAGATCGGCGTCATGTGGCGCTGCTTGTCGAGCTTGAGGCCGTCGGCGTTGACCGAGCGGTCCAGGTGCACGGCGAGCTGCGGGACGCGCATCAGGGCGCGGTCGACGTTGACCAGCCGGGTGCTGCCGTCGCGCAGGGTGACGCGGCCGCTCAGGCCCAGGTCGCGGTCGAGCCAGGTGTTGAGCAGGGTGCCGCCGTACACCTCGACGGCGACCTGCCGCCAGCCGCGGTGGCCGGTGTCCGGGATCGGCTTGACGCGCAGGTTGGGCGAGTCGGTGTGGGCGCCGACGATGCGGAACGGAGTGGCGGCGGTGGCGCCCTCCGGTACGTACCAGGCGATGATCGCCCCACCGCGCAGGACGTACTTGCCGCCGCTCTCCCCGTCCCAGGCGTCGGTCTCGGCGACCTGCCGGAAGCCCGCTTTCTCCAGCCGCTCGGCCGCGTTGGCCACCGCGTGGTACGGCGAGGGGGCGGCGGCGAGGAAGGACATCAGGTCGTCGGTGTGGCCGCGGTCGAAGCGAGGGGAATGGCTCATGGTTTCAGCATAAGGACTAGCGGGTGCCCTTCCCCGGTATACGAATCGGCATGCATCACGGTATGGGAACCCCTGCTGCCCTTTCGGGCAGTCCGGTGGCCGGCTGCCGGGGCAGTTCGGGCGTGGGCTGCCGGATGGTCGGGTGGTCCGGTGGTCGGCCCCTGGGTACGGTGCCGGGCGACGGCCCCCTTCCGGACGGCCCCCTTCCGGACGGCCCCCTTCCGGACGGCCGATGGCCCCTTCCGGACGGCAACCTTCCGGACGCCCTCCCCAAAGCCCCCCGAACGACGATGCCCGCCTCCCCGGGGGATGGGAGGCGGGCAACGCCAGCTTGGCGCGCTTGTCTGAGAACGTTGTGAGAGCGTCCCGTAAACCGGTTTTTTCCGGACGGGTTTTAAGCCGCTCTTAGAAGACCCGCAGAGCGCGCCAGGCCCCTCGGGTCACCTCAGAACGCGGCCTCGTCCAGCTCCATCAGCGACTGGTCGACGGTCTCGGCCAGGCCACGCTGCACGGACACGCCGGGCAGCACGTTGTGCGCGAAGAACTTCGCCGCCGCGATCTTGCCCTCGTAGAACGGCTTGTCCTTGCTGGAGGCGCCCGCCAGCTTCTCGCTCGCGACCGCCGCGCCCTTCAGGAGCAGGTAGCCGATGACGACGTCACCGGAGGCCATCAGCAGGCGGGTGGTGTTCAGGCCCACCTTGTAGATGGACTTCACGTCCTTCTCGGTGGCGGCCAGGTCGGTCAGCATCGCGCCGACGATCGCCTCCAGGTCGGCGGCGGCCTTGGCCAGCTCGCCGCGGGCGGCCTCCAGCGCCTCGCCGCCGACGGCCTCCGCGAGGAACTTCTTGATCTCCTCGGAGAGCGCGGTCATGGCCTGGCCCTGGTCGCGGACGATCTTCCGGAAGAAGAAGTCCTGGCCCTGGATGGCGGTGGTGCCCTCGTAGAGGGTGTCGATCTTGGCGTCCCGGATGTACTGCTCGACCGGGTACTCCTGGAGGTAGCCGGAGCCGCCGAAGGTCTGGAGCGACTGGGCCAGCTGCTCGTAGGACTTCTCCGAGCCGTAGCCCTTGACGATCGGCAGCAGCAGGTCGTTCAGGCGGGTCGCGGCGGAGGCGTCCTCGCCCGCGGCCTCCTTGGCGATGATCTCGTCCTGGACGGTCGCGGTGTAGAGCACCAGGGCGCGCATGCCCTCCGCGTACGCCTTCTGCGTCATCAGGGCGCGGCGCACGTCGGGGTGGTGGGTGATGGTGACGCGCGGCGCGGTCTTGTCGGTGAAGGCGGCCAGGTCGGGGCCCTGCACGCGCTCCTTGGCGTACTCCAGGGCGTTGAGGTAGCCGGTGGAGAGGGTGGCGATGGCCTTCGTGCCGACCATCATCCGCGCGAACTCGATGATCTTGAACATCTGGCGGATGCCGTCGTGCTTCTCGCCCAGCAGCCAGCCCTTGGCCGGGTGGTTGGCGCCGAAGGTCATCTCGCAGGTGTTGGAGGCCTTCAGGCCCATCTTGTGCTCGACGTTGGTGGCGTAGACGCCGTTGCGCTCGCCGAGCTCGCCGGTCTCCCAGTCGAAGTCGTACTTCGGCACGATGAACAGCGACAGGCCCTTGGTGCCCGGACCGGCGCCCTCGGGGCGGGCCAGCACGAAGTGCACGATGTTCTCGGACATGTCGTGCTCACCGGAGGTGATGAAGCGCTTGACGCCCTCGATGTGCCAGGTGCCGTCCGCCTGCTGGATGGCCTTGGTGCGGCCGGCGCCGACGTCCGAGCCCGCGTCGGGCTCGGTCAGCACCATGGTGGAGCCCCACTGCTTGTCCACCATCAGCTGGGCGATCTTGTGCTGTTCCTCGGTGCCCTCCTCGTGGAGCACGCCCGCGAAGGCGGGGCCGGAGGCGTACATCCAGATCGCCGGGTTGGCGCCCAGGATGGTCTCGGCGAAGGCCCACAGCAGGGAGCGCGGCGCGGTGGTGCCGCCGATCTCCTCCGGGATGCCCAGGCGCCACCACTCGGCGTCCATGTACGCCTGGTAGCTCTTCTTGAAGGTGTCGGGCACCGGTGCGGTGTTGGTGTCCGGGTCGAAGACCGGCGGGTTGCGGTCGGTGTCGGCGAAGGAGTCGGCCAGCTCGTTCTCGGAGAGCCGGGCGATCTCGCTCAGCACGCTCTTGGCGGTGTCGACGTCCATCTCCGCGAACGGTCCGGTGCCGTACACGCTGTCGCGGCCGAGCACCTCGAAGAGGTTGAACTCGATGTCGCGGAGATTCGACTTGTAGTGGCCCATGGGTACGGCTCCGTAAGGTTCGGGAGGAGACCCAGCGCTTGGAAGCGCGGGACCTCAAACGCAATACCAGCAAGTAGCTACGATGATGCTACCCGTCGGTAATAAGAAGCAACCCCTGACCGCCCATCTGTGACGAGCGTCCCTGCGCACCGCCAGGGCCCCTGCCGTACGCCGCCGGGGTCCGGGGTGCCCTGTTCGCGCCGGCCGGTAGGGCCGAGCGGCCCTCCCGCCCTCCCCTACTCCCCTACTGCCACTTCTGTGCCGTGTCACTGGTGGTCACCCGGCACACGGCCGGCTCGCCCGGCCCCGGCGACTTCCCCGAGGCGACCTGCCGCCGGCCGTCCAGCAGGATCCGGCAGGACGCCGTACCCTTCCCGGCCGGCCGTACCTCCACCCACGCCTCCTCGCCGGCGTCCACGACCACCGTCTCGCGCCAGGGCAGCCGCTTCCCGCCGGCCCTCTCCTCGCGCTCGTCACCGCTGTCCGAGTGCCGGTAGCGCACCTCGGCGGCCTCCGGCGGGCCGCCGGTGGAGGTGGCCTCGTACGTCAAGGACCAGGCGGCCCCCGCCTGCTTGAGCTGGAGGGCGCCGAAGAGCATCAGCCCGCAGGCGGACACGGCGGTGACGGTGAGCAGCACGCCACCGCGGGTGATGCGCGGTTTCGGACGGTCGCGGTCGGTCATCGGTGGGTGGCCTCGATCGGTCGGCGGACTCGGAGCTCCTCCAACGTAGCGGCGCGTACGCGCCGCGCCGACTCAGTACGCTGTGCCGCATGTACGGCTACGACCAGAACGCGGGCGCCGGGCAGCAGCAGTACGGTGCGCCCCCGCCGCAGCACCCGGCCCCCGGCGGCTATGGCGAGCAGCCGCTCTACCCCGAGCCGTCCCCGCCCTCCCTCGCCGACGCGGTACGGGCCTTCACCACCGGCTCGATGTCGGCGGAGGACTTCCAGGGCATCTTCTCCACCTCCAAGGTCTACTGCCCCCGCGGCGACAACCCCGGGTTCCTGGCGCTGCACAACACCCAGCAGCCGGTCATCCCGATGTTCACCTCGCTCAAGGAGCTGCGCCGGTACGCGGGCAAGGAGTCCAAGTACTTCGTGATCACCGGCGCCGAGGTGCTGGACCTGCTCCCCACCGGGTACGGCTTCGTCCTGGACATGGAGGGCGACCACCGCATGGTCTTCGACGCCAAGTCGGTGGAGCAGATGGTGGACTTCGCGATGCGCCGGATGTACGGCTGACGCACGCCGGGCGGCGGTTCCGTACGGTGCCGCCGCACTCCTTCCGTTGCCGCGCCCGTCCCTCCGGCCCGGCCTACCGGTTTTGTACACCGCTGTGACCTGCGCCTTTGTTGCTGTTCGCGGGCCGGGAATGGGCGACGCCTTGCAGGTTGTTCAGAGTTCAACTAAGTTGAATGCCGAACGACCGAGGAGGCCGTCATGCCCGCAGTGACCGTAGAGAACCCGCTGACCCTGCCGCGGGTATCGGCGCCCGCCGGCGCCCGGCCGCGCGCCGTGCTCGCCGTCAGCACCGCGCCGAGCGGTTTCGAAGGGGAGGGCTTCCCGGTACGCCGCGCCTTCGCCGGCATCGACTACACGTACCTGGATCCGTTCATCATGATGGACCAGATGGGCGAGGTGGAGTACGCGCCGGGCGAGCCCAAGGGCACCCCCTGGCACCCGCACCGCGGCTTCGAGACCGTCACGTACCTGATCGACGGCAGCTTCATCCACCGCGACTCGCACGGCGGTGGCGGCGTGATCAACGACGGTGACACCCAGTGGATGACGGCCGGCTCCGGCCTGCTGCACATCGAGGCGCCGCCGGAGGCGCTGGTCATGACCGGCGGGCTCTTCCACGGTCTCCAGCTGTGGGTGAACCTGCCCAAGAAGGACAAGATGATGGCGCCGCGCTACCAGGACATCGGCGGCGGCCAGGTCAAGCTGCTCACCTCGGCGGACGGCGGCGCGCTGCTGCGGCTGATCGCGGGTGACATCGACGGTCACGAGGGGCCGGGCATCACCCACACCCCGATCACGATGATGCACGTCTCGGTCAATCCCGGGGCCGAGGTGACCATCCCCTGGCGGTCGGACTTCAACGCGCTGGCGTACGGACTGGCCGGACGCGGCACCGCGGGCCCGCTCGGGCGGCCGTTCCGTACCGGGCAGGCCGTCGTGTTCGGCCCCGGCGGCGACTCGCTCACCCTCCGGGCGGACGCCACGCAGGAGTCCCGCAGCCCCAACCTGGAGGTCGTGCTGCTCGGCGGGCAGCCGATCCGCGAGCCGATGATGCACTACGGCCCGTTCGTCATGAACACCCACGCCGAACTGGCCCAGGCCTTCGAGGACTTCCAGGCGGGCCGGCTCGGGACGGTACCGGCCGAAGGCCACTGAGCCAGGAGGGCGGGTGCGGCCCGGACACGGCCCGTACCCGCCCCCGACCGCGGCAGGCTCGCATCCGCTCGCGGCGGAATGCCGCCGCCCGCGGGCGGCCTCGTGATCCACTGGCAGGGTGCGAAACGATCTGAGATCCCCGGACCGTCAGCCACTGCTCCCGGCCGCCGCCCGCCGCGCCGCGGCCTGGTGCGGGGTGGGCCTGCTCGTCGCCGCGGTGGCGGCCGTCGGCGTCTGGCTGTGCGTGACCCTGAGCGCCGCCGTCACGCCCGTCCTGCTGGCCCTGCTCGGCAGCGCGCTGCTGGGACCGGTCTACCGGCGGCTGGTGGCGATGAAACTCAACCGCTCGCTGGCCGCCGGGCTGACCTGCGCCCTGCTGGTCGTGGTGGTCGGCGGCGCCGGGTACATCGTGGTCAGCGCGCTGATCGACACCGGCGACCAGATCATCGCCTCGCTCAAGGACGCCGTCCAGGAGGTGTCCCGGCACTTCGGCGCCGCCGGCACGTCACTGGACGACATCGTCTCCAACGCCAAGCCGCTCATAGGGAAGTTCGGCGGCACCGCGGCCACCGGCGTCCTGGAGGGCGTCGGCGTCGTCGCGGCCACCCTCGCCGCCTCCGTACTCGCCCTGTTCCTGACGTTCTTCTTCCTGCGCGACTCCGACAAGGCCGTCCGCGCGCTGCACGACTGGGCCCCCGGCGACTCCGCGCCCGGCCTGGAGCAGATGGCCCGCCGCGGCTTCCAGGCCATCGAGGGCTTCATGCGCGGTACGACGCTGATCGCGCTGATCGACGCGATCGGCATCACCGTCGGCCTGCTGATCCTCCAGGTGCCCGGCGCGTTCGGGCTGGGCGCGCTGGTCTTCGTGGGCGCCTACATCCCGTACCTGGGCTCGTTCCTGTCCGGCTCGGTCGCCGTGCTGGTCGCGTTCGCCGACGACCGCGGCCCGGCCATCGCGATCTGGACACTGGGCATCGTCCTGGTGGTGTTCTTCCTGGAGGGCCACATCCTCCAGCCGATCGTGCAGAGCCGTACGGTGCAGATGCACCCGGCCATCGTGATGCTGGCGATCACCGCGGGCGCCAGCGTCGCCGGGGTGATGGGCATGCTGCTGTCCGTGCCGCTGACCGCGGCGGCCTTCGGCGTGCTCTCGGAGCTGCGCCGGCACTACGCCGCGGGCTCGGGCAGCGAGTCGTCGGAGAAGGCGTCCAGGCCCGGCAGCGACGGCTCCGCGCCGTCCGCCGCGTCCTCGTAGAGCTCGAACCACGTCGACTTGCCGTCGCCGCGCGGATCCACGCCCCACGCGCCCGCCAGCAGCTCCATCAGCATCAGGCCGCGCCCCGAGGACGCCAGCTCGCCGGGGGTGCGGCGGTGCGGCAGCTCGTCACTGCTGTCGGCGACGTCGACCCGGATGCGGCGGCTGCCCTTCGCGCCGGTGATCTCCGCGACCAGCAGCGCGTCGCCGTCGGTGTGCATCAGCACGTTGGTGACCATCTCGGAGACCATCAGCACGGCCGAGTCGACCTGGTCCTCGTCGCCCCAGTCGTGCAGCACGTCCCGCACCTGGTTGCGGGCCTCCGCTATCCGCTCGGGCTCGGCCTGCCGGACGGTCAGCACGGTCCGGCGTACGGGCTGGTGCGCCGCCGAGCCGCCCGTACCGACCCCGCAGCTGCCGCCCGCGCGGCACAGCAGCAGCATCGCTATGTCGTCCTCACGGCGGTCCAGGAACGGGCCGGTGGTGTGGTACGAGGACGGGCCGTGCACGGCCTGGACCAGGGCGTCGGCGAGCTTCTCCAGGCCCGCCGTGTCCTCCAGGGCCGGCGCGACCACGTCCGTGGCGTTGCCGGACGGGTCCTCGGCCCCGTACGTCTCGATGACGTTGCGCAGCCGCGCCCAGCCCGACTCCAGGTCGTGTCCGCCGGTCTCGATCAGCCCGTCCGTGCAGACCAGCATCGTCTCGCCGGGCTCCAGGACGAGCCGGGTGGTCGGGTAATCGGTGTCCGGCACGATGCCCAGCGGCAGGCCGCCCGCGGTGGGCCGGACCAGTACGGTCCCGTCGGCCATCCGGACGGTCGGATCTGGGTGGCCGGCCCGCGCGATGTCGAGCAGGCCGGTCGCCGGGTCCACCTCGATGTAGAGGCAGGTGGCGAAGCGCGGGTCCTCGCCGCCGAACTCGGTGTCGTTGATGCCGGACAGGAAGCGGGAGGCGCGGGAGAGCACCGCGTCCGGGTGGTGGCCCTCCGAGGCGTAGGCGCGCAGCGCGATCCGCAGCTGCCCCATCAGGCCGGCGGCCCGTACGTCATGGCCCTGTACGTCGCCGATGACCAGCGCGATCCGCCCGGACGGCAGCGTGATCATGTCGTACCAGTCGCCGCCGACCTCCAGGCCGCCGCCGGTCGGCACGTACCGCGCCGCCACCGTCATCCCGGGGATGTCCGGGTGCACCGTCGGCATCATGCTGCGCTGGAGGCCGTCGGTCAGCTCGCGCCGCGACTCCTGGTCACCGGCGCGGGCCAGCGCCTGGGCGAGCATCCGGGCGACGGTGGTGAGCACCGAGCGCTCGTCGGGCGTGAAGGCGACCGGCGTGCCGAAGCCGGCCATCCAGGCGCCGATCGTGCGGCCCGCGCTGACCAGCGGCAGGAAGGCCCAGGACGTGCGGTTGAAGGGCTCGGCCAGCGGCCAGGTGGCGGGGTAGCGGCGGCGGTAGTCCTCGGGGGTGGGCAGATAGACGGCGCGGCCGGTGCGCACCACCTCGGCCGCCGGGTAATCGGTGTCCACCGGCATGTCGACGAAGGGCGCGATGTCGCCCTGCTTGTGCCCGTGGTGGCCGATGACGGAGATCCGGTCGCCCTCGATGCCGAAGACCGCCAGACCGTCCGGGCTGAAGCCGGGCATGGACAGGCCGGCGGCGACCCGCAGCACCTCGGCGGTGGAGTGCGCCTCGGCGAGCGCGCGGCCCGCGTCCAGCAGGAACGCCTCACGGGAGCGGCGCCAGTCGCCGGAGGCCGGGGCGTGCGGGGAGGCGGTGCCGGGCTGCGCCTCGATGATCTCCTGGACGGTGCCGACCAGCTCGTAGTCCGTGTGGTCGGTCTCGCTGCGCAGGAAGGCGCGGGAGCGGGTGCGGACGGTGCGCAGCACCCGGCCGGCGCTGTCCATGACGCGCAGCCGCGCCTCGGCGATGCTGTCCTCGGTGACGGCGAGGTTGACGATGCCGGTGATCTCGGCGAAGTCGGCCGGGTGGAGGCGGGAGCGCACCGCCGCCTCGGACAGCTCGACGGGCTCCGCGGGCAGGCCCAGCAGCCGGGCGGTCTCGGCGTCGAGGCTCACTTCACCCGAGACGTTGTCCCAGCGCCACAGGCCGGTCGCGGTGGCGGCCAGGAGGTCCTTGGTGCGCATTGCATCACTTTATGTGGGTTTGAGGGGAGCCGACCAGCGCGGCGGACAGGACCATCATCCCATGGCCTTTATGACGCGTATATGACAACCTCTGCCGGCGGGGTGACCGGTAACCTGGAGCGGAAACTGTCACATCTCCACTTGCGACGACTTGGATGAGCGATGCATCGGTACCGGTCCCATAACTGTGGCGAGCTCCGAGCCGCGGACGTCGACACCGATGTCCGCCTCAGCGGCTGGCTGCACAACCGACGTGACCTGGGCGGCATCCTCTTCATCGATCTGCGCGACCACTACGGTCTGGTCCAGCTCGTCGCCCGCCCCGGCACCCCCGCCAACGAGGCGCTCGGCTCGCTGACCAAGGAGTCCGTCGTCCGTATCGACGGCAAGGTCAGCGCGCGCGGCGCGGACAACGTCAACCCCGACCTGCCCACCGGCGAGATCGAGGTCGAGGTCACCGCCGTCGAGGTGCTGGGCGCCGCGGAGCAGATCCCGTTCACGATCAACACCGAGGACGGCGTCAACGAGGAGAAGCGCCTCGAATACCGCTTCCTCGACCTGCGCCGCGAGCGGATGCACCGCAACCTGATGCTGCGCACCGCCGTCATCTCCGCCATCCGGCACAAGATGACCGCGCTCGGCTTCAACGAGATGGCGACGCCGATCCTGTCCGCGACCTCCCCCGAGGGCGCCCGCGACTTCTTGGTCCCGTCCCGTCTGCACGCCGGCAAGTTCTACGCGCTGCCGCAGGCCCCGCAGCAGTTCAAGCAGCTGCTGATGATCGCGGGCTTCGACCGCTACTTCCAGATCGCGCCCTGCTTCCGCGACGAGGACGCCCGCGCGGACCGCTCGCCGGGCGAGTTCTACCAGCTCGACGTCGAGATGAGCTTCGTCGAGCAGGAGGACGTCTTCGGCCCGATCGAGCAGCTGATGACCGAGCTGTTCACCGAGTTCGGCGGCGGCCGCACGGTCACCTCGCCGTTCCCGCGCATCCCGTTCCGCGAGTCGATGCTCAAGTACGGCTCCGACAAGCCGGACCTCCGCGCCGAGCTGGAGCTGGTCGACGTCTCCTCGGTCTTCGCCGGCTCCGGCTTCAAGGCCTTCGCCGACAAGCACGTCCGCGCCCTGGCCGTACCGGACACCGCCGACCAGCCGCGCAAGTTCTTCGACCAGATGGGTGACTTCGCCGTCCAGCAGGGCGCGAAGGGCCTGGCCTGGGTCCGCGTGGGTGACGAGAACGCGCTCACCGGCCCGATCGCCAAGTTCCTCACCGAGGACGACGTGAAGGCCCTGGTCGAGGCCCTGGACCTGAAGCCGGGCTCGGCGGTCTTCTTCGGCGCCGGCGAGTTCGACGAGGTCTCCAAGATCATGGGCGCGGTCCGCGTCGAGGCGGCCAAGCGCACCGGCCACTTCGTCGACGGCGAGTTCCGCTTCTGCTGGATCGTCGACTTCCCGATGTTCGAGAAGGACGAGGACACCGGCAAGATCGAGTTCTCCCACAACCCGTTCTCCATGCCGCAGGGCGGCCTGGAAGCGCTGGAGACCAAGGACCCGCTGGACATCCTGGCCTGGCAGTACGACATCGTCTGCAACGGTGTCGAGCTGTCCTCCGGCGCCATCCGTAACCACGAGCCGGACGTCATGTACAAGGCGTTCGCCATCGCCGGTTACGACAAGGAGACCGTCGAGGCCGAGTTCGGCGGCATGCTCCGCGCCTTCAAGTTCGGCGCCCCGCCGCACGGCGGCATCGCCCCCGGCGTCGACCGCATCGTGATGCTCCTCGCCGACGAGCCCAACATCCGCGAGACCATCGCCTTCCCCCTCAACGGCAACGCCCAGGACCTGCTCATGGGCGCCCCGACCGAGGTCGAGGAGTCGCGGCTGAAGGAGCTGCACCTGTCGATCCGCAAGCCGCAGGTGAAGTAGTTCGTTCGTACCTGTGAAGGGCCCGCGATCCTATGATCGCGGGCCCTTTCGCGTGCCACGCTCCGGGCATGACGCAGCTCGCAGAGAGTCCGGTCGTGGTGTATCGGGAAGACGTACGGTGGAAGGCACCACCGATCCCGGAGGAGACCGACGTGGGCGTCGTCGAAGAGCACACGAGTGTCCTGAGCCAGGAGCAGTTCGAGGAGCTGGCTCGCCTCGGTGTGCGCGTGGACGAGGCGCTGCGTTTGGAACGAATCAACGGGAAGATCGGGGAAAAGGCGTTGCCGGACGGCGACCACGGGCGGATCATCCAGTGGCTGACACGCGTGTGTATCCAGGCCGACGTCGACTGGTGGCTGCATCCGGATCAGGGCCTGCGGGTCGAGACGTACCGCAAGGGCAATGCCCGCCCCGACGGCTGCCTCGCATCGAGTGATGCCTTCGTCGGCCAGGGTGAGTGGGCGGATGCCGAGGGAGTGCTCATGGCCGTCGAGGTCACTTCCCGTGACTACGACACCAATCGCCGGGACCGCGAGGACAAGCCCAAGGCGTACGCCGAGACCGGCATCCCGGTGTACCTGCTGATCGACCGGGACACCTGCGAGGTCCAAGTGCACTCGCAGCCCGACGGCGGACGCTACGAGATGCTCCTGACCGTGCCGTTCGGGAAGGTGGTCACCCTGCCGGACCCGGTGGGCATCGACCTGGACACCGAGCCGCTGAAGGGCTGGGTGCACTGAGGCGGCGTGCCGGTTTTCGTAGGCGCATATATGGAGGCCGGTCGGCATGTCGAAACTTCTGCTGGAGATCGACGACGAGGCGCTGGCGGAAGCCCAGAAGCTCCTCGGCACGAAGACCAAGAAGGACACCGTCAACATGGCGTTGATGGAGGTGGGTGGTCAGGCGGCGTAGTCGGGCCATAGCGCTCGCCGAGCTGCGCGAAATGGGAGCGAACGGCGACTTCGACACGGGCTCCGCGCCCTAAGCTGGACCTGAGCCAGGGCGCTGGGAGGACCTCCAGTGGACAGCAACATCCATGCGCTCATCAAGATGTGGCACGAGCAGGACATTCCCGGTGGTCTGCGTGCCGAGCTGCTCGACGGCGAACTCGTCGTGCAGGCGAATCCGGGGATCGTTCATGACCTCCCCGCCCGCAGCCTCGTCCGGCACACTCCAGAGCCTTTCGAGGCATGGAGCGAGCGCGGCATCTTGGTGGCCGATGATTACCGGCCCCGTGCCGACGCCGTCATCATCCGTGCGGAAGACCGCCCGGCCCCCGACTTCGCAGAAGCGGACCTGCCGCCGCAGATCGTCCTCGCCGTCGTGGAAACGGTCTCCACGACCCGTACGGCCATCAAGCGGGACTGGGAGGACAAGCGCGAGCGGTACGCCGAGGCCGGCATCCCCGTCTACCTGATCGTCGACCCCAACGACGCCACCTGGCACGTGCTCCAGCTGGACGGCCGCCACTACGTCGAGACCGCGAAGGGCATCTTCGGCCAGGAGATCCCTCTGCCCGAGCCCATGGGCTTCACGGTACGGACGGCGGGCTGGCACCCGTACGGCGGGACTGGAGGCACCGGCGCTACGTCCGCGTAGGCGTCGTCCGCCGAACGCCGAGGGGCCCGGAACCGTTCACCGGTTCCGGGCCCCTCGACCTGCCTGCGCCGTGCGCCTACTCCGCCGCCCCGAACCGCTCCCGGTACGCCGCCAGGTCATCCTCCGTGATCTTCGCGAAGAGCACCGGCGGTACGGTGAACGCCGTACCCGCCGGGACCGAGGCCAGCGCGCGGGCCTCGTCCGCCGTGACCCAGGCCGCCGTATCGCCGTCCAGCGCGAACGCGCCGCGCATCGCCTTCGCCGCCGCCGGGATGAACGGCTCCGAGACGACCGCGTACAGGTGGATCAGGTTCATCGCCGTACGCAGCGTCAGCGCCGCCGCTTCCTGGTCGGTCTTGATCTCCAGCCAGGGGGCCTTCTCCTCCAGGTAGGAGTTGCCCGCGCTCCACAGGGCCCGCAGCGCCGCGGCCGCCTTGCGGAACTGGAGGGCCTCCATGTGACCCTCGTACTCCGCCAGCAGCTCGGCGATCTGCTCGCCCAGCTTCGCCTCGGCCTCGCCGGCCGCCGCGCCCGCCGGCACCTCGTCGCCGAAGCGCTTGCGGGAGAAGGACAGCACCCGGTTGACGAAGTTGCCGAGGGTGTCCGCCAGGTCCTTGTTGACCGAGGAGGAGAACAGTTCCCAGGTGAAGGACGTGTCGTCGGACTCCGGCGCGTTGGCGATCAGGAAGTAGCGCCAGTAGTCCGCGGGCAGCAGCTCCAGCGCCGCGTCGGTGAAGATGCCGCGCTTCTGCGAGGTGGAGAACTTGCCGCCGTAGTACGTCAGCCAGTTGAACGCCTTGAGGAAGTCGACCTTCTTCCACGGCTCGCGGGTGCCCAGCTCGGTGGCCGGGAACATCACCGAGTGGAACGGGACGTTGTCCTTGGCCATGAACTCGGTGTAGCGCACGTCGTCGGCCTCGTACCACCACGACTTCCAGTCGCGGTGCGCCGGGTCGGCGTCCGCCCACTCCTTCGTCGAGGCGATGTACTCGATCGGCGCGTCGAACCAGACGTAGAAGACCTTGCCCTCGGCGGCCAGCTCCGGCCACACGTCGGCCGGCACCGGCACGCCCCAGTCCAGGTCACGCGTGATCGCCCGGTCGTGCAGACCCTCGGTCAGCCACTTGCGGGCGATGGACGACGCCAGCGTCGGCCACTCCTCGCTGCTGTCGTCGATCCACTGCTCGACCTCGCCCTGGAGCTTGGACTGGAGCAGGAAGAGATGCTTGGTCTCGCGCACCTCCAGGTCGCTGCTGCCGCTGATCGCCGAACGCGCGTCGATCAGGTCGGTCGGGTCCAGGACGCGGGTGCAGTTCTCGCACTGGTCGCCGCGGGCCTTGTCGTAGCCGCAGTGCGGGCACGTACCGACGATGTAGCGGTCCGGCAGGAAGCGCTCGTCGGCGATCGAGTAGACCTGCCGGATGGCGCGCTCCTCGATGAAGCCGTTCTCGTGGAGCTTGCGCGCGAAGTGCTGCGTCAGCTCCACGTTCTGCTGCGACGAGCTGCGGCCGAAGTGGTCGAACTGCAGGTGGAAGCCGTCGTAGATCGCCTTCTGCGCGTCGTGCTGCTCGCCGCAGTACGCGTCGACGGACTGCCCGGCGTCCTTGGCCGCCAGCTCGGCGGGCGTGCCGTGCTCGTCCGTGGCACAGATGTAGAGCACCTCGTGGCCGCGCTGGCGCATATACCGCCCGTACACGTCGGCCGGGAGCATGGACCCCACCATGTTGCCCAGGTGCTTGATCCCGTTGATGTACGGAAGGGCGCTGGTGATGAGGTGTCGAGCCATTGCCGGCTGCTCCCAAGTCGCTACGGTGAGTGAGGTTTTGTTCTACGGAACGTCAATATCGTACTGGACGGGTACGGGGCGACCGTGCCTGGTTTCCGCGTCCTGTACGGCCCTTGATCGTCTCTTCCGCGCGATCAGGGCCGTCGGGCCACCACGAGGGCCCAGCCGGGGCTGCCGTCGGCGCGGCGGGCGGCCCCGCGTACCGGTAGGAGCTCCACGGCGAACCCGGCCTCGCGCAGATCCGCCCGTATGTCGCGCAGCGCGCAGGTCCGGTAATACATGACGAACGGCGGACGCCACAGCACATTCCGTACGCGCATCACGGCGTCGAAACCGAGCAGCGTCCAGTACAGCGCGGAGCGGGGGTGCGGGGGCGCGGCGATCGGAAAGGCGAAGATCCCGCCCGGCCGCAGCGCCCGGTGGACCCCGGCGAAGACGGCCGCGCGCTCGGCGGGCAGGAAGTGGCCGAGGGCACCGAAGGTGACGGCGAGGTCGAAGGCGGAGGTGAAGGGGAGGGCGCGGGCGTCGGCGCGTACGTACGTGACGGCGGGCTCCGTGCGCGGGGGCGCGGCCACGGCCCGGCGGGCCGCCGCGAGCCTCTCCGTAGCCGCCGCGAGCATCCCCGTACTGAAGTCGGCCCCCACGATCCGCTCCCGGCACAGGGACCGCAGCACGCCCATGCCCGCGCCCGTGCCACAGCAGACGTCGAGCCCGGCCTCGAACGGGGCGGTGGCCGCGCGCGCTGCGCCGGCCGGGCCACCGACCGGCCCGGCCGCTCCCCGGCCGAGCTCCCGCAACGCCTCCGCCGTCGCGTCGAGAATCCGGTCCGGCGTACGGAACGGCGTGTGATCGAACTTCGGTGCCAGCAGGTCGTAGCCGCGCTCCACGGAGGAGAGCGCCTGCACGGTCAGCTCGCGGAGCGTCGGTCCCTCGGGGGTGAACACGGGGCCAGGGTACTGAGGCGGGGTCTTCGGTGGTGGGTTGTTCGGCGGCGGGCTGTCCGGTGCGGGGGTCTTCGGTGGTGGGTTGTTCGGCGGCGGGCTGTCCGGTGCGGGGGTCTTCGGTGGTGGGTTGTTCGGCGGCGGGCTGTCCGGTGCCGGGCTGTTCCGCGGGGGTCTGTCTGTCAGCCCGCGGGGGTTGAGACGGGCGCCTGGCAGTCAGCCCGCAGGGCGGGTGTTGAGGTGGGCGGTCTGTCAGTTCCTTTCCAGGTCGTTGAGGTGGGCGGTCTGTCAGTTCCTTCCCAGGTCGTTGAACCGGGCGCCTGCCAGCCCCCTCAGGACCTTGAGCAGCCGGGCGCCTGTCAGTCCCCTCTCAGGGCGTTGAGTCGGGCCGCCTGGCGCGTCAGGTGATCGCGTTCGGCGAGGTTGGGCGCCTTTCCGGCGGCCTCCGCGTACAGCCGGGCCGCCGTCGCCAGGTCACCGTCCCGCTCGTGCAGGTACGCCGCCACCGCGGCATGGCGGGGCAAGGCGTCGTCCAGCTCCGCGAGCGCCGCCAGCCCGGCCCGCGGCCCGTCGGCCTCACCGACGGCCACCGCGCGGTTGAGCCGTACGACCGGGCTGTCGGTCAGCCGCGCCAGCTCGTCGTACCACTCGACGATCTGCACCCAGTCGGTCTCCTCGGCGGTCCGCGCGTCGGCGTGCAGCGCCGCGACCGCGGCCTGGGCCTGGAACTCGCCCAGCCGGTCGCGGGCGAGCGCCGCCTGGAGGATCGCGACACCCTCGGCGATCGCCCCGGTGTCCCACCGGCCGCGGTCCTGCTCGGCGAGCGGCACCAGGCTGCCGTCGGGCGCGGTACGGGCGGCGCGCCGCGCGTGGTGCAGCAGCATCAGCGCGAGCAGGCCCGCCACCTCGGGGTGGTCGATCACGGACGCGAGCTGCCGGGTGAGCCGGACGGCCTCGGCGGCGAGATCGACATCGCCGGAGTACCCCTCGTTGAACACCAGGTACAGGACGCGCAACACGGTGGCGACGTCGCCGGGCTGGTCGAGACGTACGCCGGACACGGTCCGTTTCGCCCGGCTGATCCGCTGCGCCATCGTCGCCTCGGGCACCAGGTACGCCCGGGCGATCTGGCGGGTGGTGAGCCCGCCGACGGCCCGCAGCGTGAGCGCGACCGCGGACGACGGCGTGAGCGACGGATGGGCGCACAGGAAGTACAGCTGGAGCGTGTCGTCCCCCGCGGGCGCGGGCCCGGGCGCCGGCTCCTGGTCGACGCGGTCCTCCCGCCGGCGGCGCGACGCGTCCGCCCGGGTGGCGTCGAGGAACCGGCGCCAGGCCACGGTCACCAACCAGCCCTTGGGGTCGTGCGGCTGGTCGTCCGGCCAGACGCGGACCGCCTCGACCAGCGCGTCCTGCACGGCGTCCTCGGCCGCCGCGAAGTCGGCTCCGCGGCGGACGAGGACGGCGAGCACACTCGGGATGAGGCTCCGCAGCAGCGCCCCGTCCATCTGCGGAGTCACTCCGTGACGGTGGGCGGCGCGGCCAGGAAGGGACGTACCTCCAGCCACTCGTGAATCGGCTTCCCGCCCGCCCCGGGGGCGGCCGACAGCTCCCCGGCCAGCTCGACGGCGCGCTCGTAACTGTCGACGTCGATGATCATCCAGCCGGCGATCAGATCCTTGGTCTCGGCGAACGGCCCGTCCGTGACCGGCGGACGCCCCTCCCCGTCGTACCGGACCCACGCCCCCTCGGCAGCCAGCGCCTGGCCGTCCACGAACTCGCCGGTCTTCTCCAGCCGGTCCGCGAAGTCCTGCATGTACTGCATGTGGGCGGAGATCTCCTCCGGCTTCCACTGGTCCATCGGAACGTTGTTCACCGGAGCCGGGGCGCCGCGGTAGTGCTTCAGCAGCAGGTACTTGGCCATCGTGGGTCTCCTCCGTACTGGTGCGGCCCATTGTGGTCGCGTTCACTACGGGGACGGAGCCGCTCACGGATTCTCGACACCGACGACCAAGATTTTTTCCGAGCCGTGTCTCAGCCCCTGTCCGCAGCCGCTCCGGGTGCGCTGGGCCCGGACGCACCACCATGCTTCGGCGCCTTCCCATTCACCATCACGCCCGCGACCACTGCCGCCAGCAGCATGATCCCCGCGCCCCACCCGATGGCCACCGTGAAGCCGTGCACCACCCCGTCCTTCACCACGCCCTCCCGCATCGCGGGCGTGAGACGCCCGCCGGCCTCCCGCGCGGCCGTCGCCAGGTGGCTGCCGATGTACGTCGCACTCGTCGACGTCGCGATGGTGTTCAGCAACGCCGTACCGATCGAACCGCCCACCTGCTGCGCCGTGTTCACCGTCGCGGACGTCACCCCGGAATCCTGCGGCGCGACCCCTGACGTGGCCGTGGACATCACCGGCATGAAGATCAGGCCCATCCCGAGGCCGATCAGCAGCTCGGACGGCAGCACATGCGATACGTACGCGGGCTCCGCGGTCAACGTCGTCAGCCAGAACAGCCCCGCCGCCGCGAACACCGCACCCGGCACCATCAGCGCCCGCGGCGGCAGATGGTGCAGCAGGCGCGCCGATATCTGCGTCGACCCCACAATGATCGCCGCCGTAACCGGCAGGAACGCCATCCCCGTCTTCACCGGCGAATACCCCAGCACCACCTGCAGGTAATACGTCATGAACAAGAACATCCCGAACATGGCGATGACCGCCAACGCCATGGTCAGAAACGCACCCGCACGATTCCGGTCCCGCACGATGTGCAAGGGCAGCAGCGGCGACCGCGCCCGCCCCTGCCACCACGCGAAAAGGGCCAACAACACCACACCACCCACCAACAACCCCACAACCAGCCCATCACCCCACCCCCGCGGCTGCGCCTCACTGCACCCGTAAACAATCGCGACCAGCCCACCACACCCCAACACCGCACCCGGCACGTCCAGCCGAGCCTCCCCGTGCCCCCGCCGGTCGTGCAGAAAGACCCAGGCCCCCGCGATGGCCACCACCGCGATCGGCACATTCACATAAAGACACCACCGCCAGTCCAGGTACTCCGTCAGCAACCCACCCGCGATCAACCCGATCGCAGACCCTCCACCCGCGATGGCGCCATAAATCCCGAACGCCTTCCCCCGCTCCTTCCCGTCCGTGAACGTCGTCGTCAACAACGACAACGCGGACGGCGCCAACATCGCCGCAAACGCCCCCTGCAACGCCCGCGCCCCGAACAACAACCCCTGCCCCGAAGCCGCCCCACCCAACGCAGAAGCAATGGCAAACCCGACCAGCCCCACCTCGAACGCCCGCTTCCGCCCCACCAGATCAGCAATCCGCCCACCCAACAGCAACAACCCACCGAACGCCAACGTATACGCAGTGATCACCCACTGCCGATTCGCATCCGACATATGCAGCTCCCGCTGCGCAGACGGCAACGCAATATTCACAATCGTCGCATCCAACACCACCATCAACTGCGCCAGCGCAATGACAACAAGCCCCCACCACCGCCGCGGATCAGGCTCCCCAGCCCCACCCACCGCCCCCGACCCCTGCGTCCGACTCTGGCTCATGAGGACCCGCCTCCGCCGTGGTCAACAGTCAGCGACCACCCCGACCGGGAGGTCGCAGCCCGAATCCAGCGTAGGCGCTGCCCCGCCTCCCCGCCCGTCGGCCGATTCGGACTGGCTTTCCTCGATCGGTACCGGGATCCAGCGACGGATGCGGTCGGTCTTATCCATTAATCCCTCCCCATCCACTGCGAACGGATTCGGACTCATGCGCTGAGCGCTGCACTCAAGTGAGCATGCGGCGCTACTGACCCGTTTGCGTGAGCCGTCCAAAAATCTCTCGTACTCGCTCCACAACTTCCGCCTCCGTCAGGTCTTCGGGCTCCTTGAATGCTGGATCGATCGAGTAATCCTCCAGGGTGTAGAAGACTTCGTCCAACGCCGCGTCAAGAGGGGAGCGCAAGCGATCCCCTTCGCTCAGGGCTCGACGCCGGGCAGCCAGCCATTCCTCAGCGAAACGAGACACCGCCAGGCGTCCGTTCAGAAGGGACTGCATGAGCTCCAGTTGCTCATATGTCCCGCTTCCGTCGGCTACGTCATCTGGCTTTGCCCAAGAATGCTTAAATGGAGGAAAAGTTTTGGCTACCTCAATCAGGGTCGACCGGTGTCGGGTGGCCTTCTTGGCGTACCTCGAAAAGTCGACGAGAGCTTGATCAACTCCTTCGGGGAAGGCTCCCTTGAGGAAGCGGGGGGTTCCGGCGATGAGTGCGTAACCAGAACCCGGGTAGAGCAGTGCTCCGGTGAGCGACAAGGGTGCGGCCAGGCGCTGCCCCGGGCGCCGTAGGAATTCTTCCTGTAGGTGACCGGCCGGCACTTGCGTTGTGCGCCCTACCCCCTGTGGGCTCCGATCGCCTAGCAAGGCGATGAAATACAATTCTTCCGTACCGCTTTCTCGGCACCCCGCAATCAAGCGCCGTAGGGGGCCAGGATCTGAATCATTGGATACTGGCAGCGGCGCTACTCGCTTACCATTCTTTCTTAGCCAGGAAGGGGAGAAGGAATTGTTGGAGGAAATAAGGTCGGTTGTCAGGAATGAGTCGTCATTGGGTGACACTTGGTCATCACCACAGCCTTCCCTTGTCAACAATGTCCGAAAATTGCCTGTCGCCGAGCTTCCAGGCCGACCAGAACCTTCCGTCGGCTCGAAGCATGACCATTTTGTTCGTGGCGGGGTCAATGAAGCCGACGGCGGATCCCTGGTTCCTGTAATTGAAGCGGTATATTTTTGTGTCCCCGGCCGTCATGTGTTCGCGCATGGCCTGCTCGAATTTTTTCATATTCGCGCCATTCATGTTTCCTGGTGAGTCCAGGAAGTCTGATGCATGCGCATGGTACTTCTTGCTCATCACCTTTTGGCTCGAAAAGTCGGCCTTCTTCTCCCATGATGCCCGTGCGCAGGGGGACAGGCCCCATGGATCCGACCAGCCGTGCGGATTATCTACGTAAGCGATCGGGTTCGGTGCAGGTTCGAGCCCCAGAGGGTCCGGCGACGCGTAGCGGCCCACGTCCGGGTCGTAGTGCCGGAAATAGTTGTAGTGAAGCTGTGTTTCCGCGTCGAAGTATTGGCCTGGGAAACGCAGGGGGGTGTATGCAGTGGCACCCTTCTTCCACCCCGTGGTTCCCCAAAGGGTGGTCCTGGTCTGCCACGCCACCTCCCCCGACTCCGAGACCAACTCCGTAGGAGTCCCCACCAAATCCGTGACGATGCTGAAGAAGCGCTCGTCGATCACCTGTTGTGGTGCGGAGGACAGGCCGGGCGTGGTGAGTTTGCGTTCGGTTTGGGTGAGTGGGGTCAGGTCCTGGTGGTCCCAGGTGAGGGTTAGGGAGTGGGGGGAGGTGGGGGTGGTGGTGGATTGTTCGGTGAGGGTGGGACCGTCCCAGGTGAAGTGGGTGGATTCGAGGATTGTGGAGCCGTCGGGGGTCAGGCGGTGTTTGGCGGTGCGGCGGCCGAGGGGGTCGTAGGTGTAGCGCCAGGGGGTGCCGTCGGGGGTGGTGACGGCGGTGAGGCGGTCTTCCGCGTTCCAGGTGTAGTGCCAGGTGTCCGGCTTGCGGGAGAGGCGGGTCTTCTGGCGGAGGGTGACGCGGCCGAGGGCGTCGTGTTCGTAGCGGATCGAGCCGGCGCGGTTGATGCGGGTGCCGGTGTAGGAGCGGGGGCCCTGGGCGGCGGCGCCGGCGTGTTCGGTGGGCCAGGTGGCGTGGGTCTGGTTGCCGGACTCGTCGTAGGTGTAGGTCTCCGACCAGTCCGCGGCGTTGACGGCCGTGACGCGGCCCGCGCGGTCGAGGTCGAAGGTGCGGTGGCCCCGGGCGGAGTCGTCGATTCCGGTGAGGTTGCCGTCGGGGCGGTAGGTGTAGGTGCGGGAGAGGAGGGGCGTGAGGGGGGTGTGGGGTGAGGAAGAGGTGAGGGACTGGGAGGCCAGGCGGCCTGTGGGATCCCAGGCCTGGGTGAGGGTGAGGGCGTCGGAGAGGTGGCGGGCGGTTTCGCGGCCGGCGGCGTCGTGGTCGAAGGCGAGCGGGTGGCCGGAGGCCGACATGTGGGTGCGGTTGCCGGCGGCGTCGTAGGTGTAGGTGGTGGTGGCGCCGGTGGGTGTCGTGCGGGAGGTGCGGCGGCCGAGCGCGTCGTAGGTGAAGGAAAGCGTGCGGCCGTTGACGGTTTCGGTGAGGGCGCGGCCGAGAGCGTCGCGGGTGTAGGTGACGGTCGCGTCGGGGTTGCTGGTGCGGAGGAGGCGGCCGGCGGTGTCGTACTCGTAGGTGGTGACGAGGCCCGCGGCGTTCTTCTCGGCGAGGTGGCCGAGGGGGGTGTGGGTGTAGGTGGTGGTCTGGCCGAGTGCGTCGGTGCGGGTGGTGAGTTGGCCGGACGCGTCGTGGGTGTAGGTCAGGACGCGATCGTCGAAGTCGGTCTCGGAGGTCAGGCGTCCTGCGCCGTCGTAGGCGTAGTTCCAGGTCAGGCCCTGTGGGTTGGTGACCTGGGTGAGGCGCAGCTCGGTGTCGTGGGTGAAGGTGTGGCGGGTGCCGTCCGGATCGGTGCGGGCCGCGAGCAGGTCGAAGTGGGTGTATTCGAAGCGGGTGACCTGGCCGATGGCGTCGGTGTGTGAGGTGCGGTTGCCCTCGCCGTCGTACGTCCAGTGCTCGGCGGCGCCGGTGGGGTCGATGCGGGTGGCGAGCCGGCCCTCGACGGTCCAGACGAGGTGTGTGGTCTCGCCGAGAGGGTCTGTTACGGAGGTGATGCGGCCGAAGGCGTCGCGGCGGTAGTGGGTGCGGGCGCCGAGCGGGTCGGTGGTGGAGAGCGGCAGTCCCGCTTCGTTGCAGTAGAGGCGGGTGGTGTTGCCGAGGGCGTCGGTGACGGAGGAGAGGTGGCCCCGGGAGTCGTAGGCGTAGTGGGTGGTGGCGCCTGCGGGGTCCGTGGAGGAGGTGCGGTTGCCGCCGAGGTCGTAGGTGTGGGACCAGGTGGTGCCGTCCGGTCCGGTGGTGGTGAGCGGCAGGCCGCGGTCGTTGTACGTGGACGTGGTGCGGCTGCCGTCGGGGAGGGTGACCTCGGTGGGGCGGCCTTCGTCGTCGTACGTGAAGCGGGTCGTGCGGCCGAGCGGGTCGGTCACGGACAGGACGCGGTGTTTCGCGTCGCGGACCGTCCGGGTCGTGGCGCCGGTGGGGTCGGTGGTGGCGACGACCTGGTGGCGGTCGTTGACCAGGTGGCGGGTGACCTGGCCGTGGGAGTTGTGGTGGAGGTTGGTCCGCAGCCCGGTGTCGGGATCGGGGTCGCCCCAGTCGAAGTGGGCGCGCAGGTGCCCTTCGGTGCCGCTCTGCCATATGCAGCGGTGCTGGTCGTCGTACGCGTAGCTGTACGAGCTGTGGTTGGTGTCCGTCCATGACGTGATGCGGTCCGCGGCGTCGTACGTGAAACGCAGCGGCAGCTCGGAGGAGTCGGTGACGGTGGTGAGGTTGCCGGACTCGTCGTAGCCGTAGCGGCGGATGAGCTGGTCGCCTCCGCCGGGGGCCGCTCCGGCCAGGTGGAGGGCGGTGACGCGGCCCGCCTCGGTGGTGAGCAGCAGACGGTAGCCGGCGCTGTGGGTGATGGCGGTCGGCGTGCCGGTCTCGTCGTAGTCGAAGGTGTGGCGGTTGCCCCGGCGGTCGGACATCTCGTCGAGGACGGCGATGTCGTCGGTGTACGTGGTGAAGTACCAGCGGGTGCCGCCGACGGGGTCGACGACGACGTAGTCACCGTCCGGCGTCCGCTCCAGCGGGTGGCCCTCGCCCTCGACGGGCAGGGTGGGCACGCCGACGGCCGGGTGCGGGTAGGCGAGCAGATTGCCTTCCTCGCCGACGAGGATGACGCCCTCGGCGTCGATCTCCAGGCGCTGGTCGACGGTGCTCATCCAGGTGGGGCCGAACCAGCGGCCCGTCCGGTAGGACGATTCGAAGGTGCGGCTGAAGGTGAGCGGCAGGCTGCCGGGCAGGGTGATGTCGGTCTGCGGCAGGATCATGCGGCCGGTGGCCATGTCGATCGGGTCGCTGCCGAAGGTCTTGCACCAGGCGCGGCGGGCGCGGTCGCGCAGGGTGGTCTTTCCGGCGTCCTTGACCGCGGAGCGTGCGGTGTCCTTGGCGAGACCCTTCGCGCCGGCCTTGGCGGCTCCCTTGGCCAGGCCGCCCGCCCCCTTGCCGCCCACGAGGTTGACGATCAGGGATCCTGCCGCGTCCGCCGGGTCACTGCCCCAGCCCGTGCCGAGCAGGGCCTTGGGCAGCCGCTCGGGATGGGCGACGGTGGTGGTGAGGCCCAGGAGCGTGGTGGACACGTTGGACATGTACTGGAAGGGATGGGTGAGGTTGTAGACGTCCAGCGGGTTGACCGTACGGACCAGCTTCACCGTTTCGGCCCCGGCCCTGAGCGCACCGCCTGCCAGGTGCATGAGCTGGATACCGCCGGACACCGCCCCGTCCGACACGTCGGAGAGGAACTGCTGGGTGAACTTGGGCTCCCGCGGCGCGTGGGCCAGCGCCTGGCTGATCGCGTGCTGGGCACGCTCCGCGGCCTCGTCCCGCTGGTGGCGGGCGTTCTTGAGCAATTCCTGGGCGGCCTTGCGCCCTTCCTCACCGGGGTCGGTGAAGGCGCCCGGCTTCTGGGGCTGCTGCCCCGGGTCGGCGTTCTTCTCCAGGGCGGCGTTGTACGCGTCGACCTTGGAGTTGTACGACTCCACCTGGGCCTGGTAGGCGTCGACGGCCTTTTTCGTGGCGTCCTGCGCGGCCTTGTACTTGTGGATGGCCGTCTCGGCCTTGCTCTGGGCCCAGGAGACCGTCTCCCCGTACGCGTGCAGGGCCTTGCTCGCAGCTTCGCAGGCGTCCGCGGCCTGCATCCACTGCTTCGGGTGGGCGTCGAACTCCTCGTGGAAGCTGTCCGCCGCCTTGCCCTCCCAGCCGCCGGAGTCCAGCTTGCGCAGGCCCTGCCCGACCCGTTCGAACGCGGTGTAGAAGTCCTTCAGGTGCGCGGCGGACTCGTTGATCGCGGAGGCGTCACCGTGCACCAGGTCCTTGGGGTCGTCGGACTCGCCCAGGTTCCGCTCGTCGACGTGGGCGCCGAGGTTGTCGGCGACGTCCTCGCCCGCGGAGCGGACCTTGTCGGCGACTCCTTCCGCGCCGACCGAGTCCAGGGCGTCGGCGGTCTTGTCGGTGACGAACTCGACCCCCTCGCCCAGCTTTTCCTTGGCGCCGTCGACGATGTCCCCGGTCTTGTCGGCCACCGTGTCGACGACGTTGCCCAGCCCGTCGAGGATGCCCATCAGCCCTCACCACCGTCGTGCTGCGCGTCCTTGGCCTCGGTCTGGCCGACGCCCATGGCCTTCAGCGCCAGGTTGTGGTCGGCGTCGCCCGCCCACTTGGACGTGGACCAGTCCTGCTTCGTCTGCTCCCACGACGTACGGATCCGCTCGTACGACTCCTTCGAAGCCGCCGAGTTCATGTCGTAATCGGCGTCCCTGATCTGGGTGAACGGGTTGTCGTCGCGGATCTGCTCCCAGGACTTCTTCTTGATCTCCTCCGAGGACAGCGCGGGGTCACCGATCGCCGCGTTTGTCGTGATCTTGAGCTGATCGGAAACGTACTGTTCCTGCTCGTGGTAGAGGCCGGCCGACAGGTCGAGGCGGCGGGCGAAGGAATTGGCCTCGTGCACCAGGGCGCGGACTCCCCAGGTCCAGCGTTCGCAGAACGTCTCGAAAGTCGACGCGAGTTCGGCATGTCCGGCTTCCATTCCGGTCAGCTGGATCTTCTCGAAGCCGTGGCCGAGCTGTGCCTGGCTGTCGAATCCCAGCTCTTTGAGTTCCGAGATGGTGTCGTTGATGCCTTTGCTGACCTGCTGGAGTGCCTGCTGGTCGAGCTTGTAGCCGTTCCCCGCGCTCATATGCGGTCACCGCCGGGGCCGGGCAGGGGCGTGGAGCCGGAGGCGGGCGCCTGCTCGCCCTCATCGGTGTGCACGGCTACGGAGTCCGGCACGATGCCGGGCGCCGGCGGGAAGAGCATTCCCTGTTCACTACCGGCGTCCAGGGCGACACCGGCCGGTCCCCCGACGGCCGGGACGACGACATCGAGCAGCCGGGCGCCCAGTGCGGAGACGTACTGCCAGTGTGTCTCCGGTGCGCTGCCTCTGGCGAGCGCGAAGCGGTTGAGGGCGTCCTCGTCCGTGAATGCGTAGAGCCAGCGTATTCCGCCCCATTCGGCGGACATGAGCCCGTCATCGGATACGGGCACCAGGACGCTCGTGCGCCGGAATTCCCCGATGAGCGCCGCCGGGTCGCCTTCGTACGCGTACATACCGGCAATTTCTTCGGTCAATGGCATAGCAGCCCCCCACCCCCGTGTGGTCAACGCGTAACACTCTTACACATGGCACTGACAATGCGGCTGAGGTGGGTGGAAGCCGGCCGGGCGGCTGATGTGATGAAGAATTCAACCAGGCGTCGCGGTGGAAATGACCACGGCCGCGGCGGGCCGGGTGGCCCGGCCGCGGCCGGTGGGTGGGGCTGGGTCTGCACGAGGTGCAGGGTGGGGCTGGTGGGGCTGGGGCGTCAGGAGGGGAGGATGCCGGCGGTGCGGGCTTCCTGGAGCCAGGCGGGGAACTCGACCATCAACTGCTGGTAGAGGTCGGCGTCGGCGAGGGAGCGGGGGTCGCGGCCGGCGTGGAAGAAGCCCGCGTTGTCGACGACGCGCTTCTCCGGTACGGCCAGGTCGTCCAGCTTGCGGAGGAAGTCGAAGCCCTTGGCGTCCGGGTCGCCGAAGCCGACGAACTGCCAGAAGATGGGCAGCTTCGCGGCCTCGCAGAGGGCCTTCTCCGCGGCCGGCTTGGAGGTGGGGGCGCCGTCGGTCTGGAAGATGACGAAGGCGGGGTCGGTCGCGCCGGACTTCTCGTAGTGCTCGATCACGGCGTTGATGGCCCAGTGGTAGTTCGTGCGGCCCATGTGGCCGAGGCCCGCGTGCAACTCCTCGATGCGGCCCTCGTAGTTGCCCAGGTCGAGTTCGGCGGTGCCGTCGACGTCGGTGGAGAAGAAGACCACCGGTACGGTGCCGTCGTCGTCGAGGTTGGCGGACAGGCCGAGGGCCTGTTCGGCCAAGTGCTGGACCGTGCCGTCCTTGTAGTAGTTGCGCATCGACCCCGAACGGTCGAGGACGAGGTAGACCGCGGCCCGCTGGGTGGCCAGCCCCTGCTTCTCCAGGGACACCCGGGCAGCTTTGTAGAGGCTGACGAGGGCGGGGGCCTGGGTTTCGACTTTGGTGAGGGAGGTGGGGGTGGGGGTGGGGGCCACCTTGGTTCCGGTTCCGGGTTCAGTTTCGGGTTCGGTTCCGGTTCCGGTTCCGAGTTCTGTTTCGGGCTCGGGCTCAGGCTTGGTCTCGGGCTCAGGTTCGGGCTTGGCTTCGGTCTTCGGCTCGACCTTCGGCTCGACCTGCGGCTCGGCCTCTGGTTCGACCTTCGGCTCGGGCTTGGCAGCCTCGGGCGCCGGCTCCGCCTTGGCTTCAGGCGTCGGCTCCGCCTTGGCCCCGGCCTCCGGCTCGCGGGTCTCGGCGGTCGGCGCCTCCGCCTCCCGGGTCTCGACGACCGGCGCCTCCGGGGTCTCGACGACCGGGACCTCCGCCTCCCGTACCTCCGCCTCACGTACCTTCGCCTCCCGTACCTCCGCCTCCGATGCACGCTTCTGTGTGTCGAAGGCCTGGGAGACGAGGTCGGAAGCGGAGTTCTCGGAGGGGGACGGGCTGCCGGACGATGTCGCCTGGTTGGGCAGGGATGTGGCCGGCGGGTCGGTGGGGGCGGTGCGGGCGGTGGGGACGGCGGGGTCGCGGGGGGTGGCGGGTTCCGGGGTGGCCTCTTCGCGGGCCTCCGGGATCGTCGCTGTTTCCGGCGTCCGAGTGCCGCTCGCCGCCTCGTTCGATTCCTCGCGGGCCGCCTTGGAGCGACCGAAAGCGTTGCGCAGCAGACTCCGAATGCCCATCGGCGAACCTCTCTAGCGTGTGTGCGGTGCGGCGAATGTCCGAGAAGCGCGGACATGTCCCTGACCAGGCCGGACACGTAAGGGTAGCCGCCTGGGCCGGTCCCATCGTGGGACACCGCGCGTCTCGCGGTACGCCCCGTTTGAGTGTTTTGTGGCTTGAGCTGGTGTGGGGGTGCGGGAGCTGGTGGGGGTGTGCGGGCGGGGCGTGTGTGGGGAGAGCGTATGTGCGGCGGGCGGGTGTGCGAAGGGGTGGGGTGTAGCTCGTGTGGTGACCCAAAGCCCGTACGCCCGTTGACCCTGGCGGCGGTCCGGAGGTCCGGGCGGCTCGCGTACGGGTGACGGGAGAGGTGGGCGCATGGGGCTGACCAGTCAGTCGCTCGAAATCGCGATGATCACGCTGGCCGTGGCGTGCGTGGTGCTCACGGTGTGGCGCTGGCCGCGGCTGTCCGGGCGCGGCGTGCTCCCCGTACTGGGCAGGATCGGTTCCATCCTCGTCACCCAGGTGGCGGTCCTGTGTTCGCTCGCCCTGGCGGTGAACTCCAGTTTCGAGTTCTACAGCAGCTGGGACGAGCTCCTGGGCAACACCGATGACGCACCGGTGGCGGTGAACAAGGGCGGCGGCCCGCGGTACGCCGACGCCCGCAGCCTCCGGGGCGGGCTGGTCCAGCCCGCGGGCCCGCAGGGGCTGGACCGGGTGACCGGCCTGCCGCAGGGCGCGCCCAGTGAGGCCGGCAAGGTGGAGTCCGTACGGATCGTCGGGCGCCGTACCCGCGTCGTGAACCCGGCCTTCGTCTACCTGCCGCCGCAGTACTTCCAGCACCAGTACCGCCGCCAGCGCTTCCCCGTCTCCGTCGTGATCAGCGGCTACCCGGGCGGCATCATGAACCTCGCGCAGCACCTCCGGATCCCGCAGACCGCGGGCGAGCTGATCGAGGCGGGCCGGATGCAGCCGACCGTGCTGGTGATGGTCCGGCCGACGATCGCGCCGCCGCGGGACACCGAGTGTGTGGACGTACCGGGCGGGCCGCAGGCCGAGACGTTCTTCACGCAGGACCTGCCGGAGGCCGTCAAGGCGGCCTACCGAGTGGGACACGATCCGAGCGCCTGGGGTGCCTTCGGGTATTCGTCCGGTGGTACGTGCTCGCTGCTGCTGGCCCTGCGCAACCCCGGCGTCTACACGTCCGCGGTCTCGCTCTCCGGCGATTACGCCGTCAAGGACGACCTGACGACGGGGAACCTGTTCGGCGGCGGAGCGGCTGCCGCGCGGCGGGAGCGCGAGCACGATCTGCTGTGGCGCCTGGCGCGCCTGCACGTACCGCGGGTCTCGGCGCTGGTGGCCAGCAGCCGCCTGGGCGAGCCGAACTACCGCGACACCCTGCGGTTCATCCAGGCGGCGAAGCCTCCGATGACCGTGGACTCCATCATCCTGCCGCGCGGCAGCCACCAGTTCTCGACGTGGCGGCGGGAGGTCGCGCCGGCTCTGGAGTGGCAGGGCCGGCAGCTGACGTTCCCGCAGGATGTGGAGTCCGCGCACGCGCCACCGAAGCGGCCGGGGGCGGGGGCGACGCCGTCCGCGGTGCCAGGCCCCGGTAGCAGCCAGCGTCTGCGCCCATCCCCGTAACCCGTGACCCGCGACCCGTGACCCATAGCCCGTAGCCCGTAATCCGTAGCCCATGACCCGTAACCCGTAACCCGTAACCCGTCCAGCCCACCCCGCAAGACACCCACCCCCCGCCGCGGTGGACTTCTACAGTGACTGCCCCTCCGGACGACTGCCTGGCCCGCAACGACTGGATCTGTGGTGACTACCTCGCCACCCGCCGCCACATCCTCCTCGACGCGGCGCTCCAGCATCTGCACCTGACCGTGGTGTCCGTGCTGCTCGGCCTGGTGATCGCGTTGCCGCTGGCGCTGATCGCGCGCCAGTGGCGCTGGACGGTGGGGCCGGTGCTGGGCGTCACGACCGTGCTCTACACGATCCCGTCGCTGGCGATGTTCTCGCTGCTGCTGCCGCTGTACGGGCTGTCGTCCACCCTCGTGATCGTGGGGCTGGCGCTGTACTCGCTCACCCTCCTCGTACGGAACATCCTGGCGGGCCTGGCCGGCGTACCGGAGGAGGCGAAGGAGGCGGCCCGCGGCATGGGGTACGGGCCGCTGCGGCAGCTGCTGGCCGTCGAGCTGCCGCTGGCGGTGCCCGCCGCGATGGCCGGGCTGCGGATCGCGACCGTCTCCGCCGTCGCACTGACGACGATCGGGGCGATCGTCGGCCACGGCGGGCTGGGCAACCTGATCTACGCGGGCATGAACTCGTTCTTCAAGGCGCAGGTGCTGACGGCGTCCGTGCTGTGCGTCGTCATCGCGGTCGCCTTCGACCTGCTGCTGCTCGGTCTGGAGCGGCTGCTGACACCGTGGCGGCGCGCGTGAAGACGCTCGCGGACGTCTGGTCCTGGCTCGGTACGGGCGCGCACTGGGCCGGTGAGAACGGCATCTGGCACCGCCTCACGGAACACCTGCTGCTGACCGTCGGCTGTCTGCTCGCCGCCTGCCTGATCGCGCTGCCCGTCGCCGTCACCCTCGGGCACCTCGGCCGCGGTGGCGCCCTGGCCGTCAATCTCGCCAACGTGGGGCGCGCCGTGCCCACCTTCGCGGTACTGGTGCTGCTCCTGCTCACCCCGCTCGGGCGGCACGGGGACTGGCCGACGTTCATCGCGCTCGTGCTGTTCGCGCTGCCGCCGCTGCTGACCAACGCGTACGTCGGGATGCGGGAGGTGGACCGGGACGTGGTGGAGGCGGCGCGCGGGATGGGGATGTCCGGCGGGCAGCTGGTGTGGCGGGTGGAGGTGCCGCTGGCGCTGCCGCTGGTGCTGACCGGGGTGCGGATCGCGGCGGTGCAGCTGGTGGCGACGGCGACGCTGGCCGCGCTGGTCGGCGGGGGCGGGCTCGGACGGATCATCACCGCGGGCTTCAACTTGGCGAGTACGCCGCAGGTGGTCGCGGGGGCGGTGATCGTGGCGGTGTTCGCGCTGCTGATGGAGGCGGTGTTCGAGGTGGTGCAGCGGCTGGGGCCGGCCTGGACACGGGGGAGGGCGCGATGAGCGGGCGGGGTGGTGAGCTGGTGGGCGGGCTCCGGCGTACGCGCCGGAGGCTTCACCTGGGCGCACTGCTGGCGCTGGTGCTTCTCGCCGGCTGCGCCACCGGCCCCTCCCTGGAGAACCGCGGCCAGGTCACCGCCGCGCCCGGCGACAGCAAGCACCTGTCCATCGGTTCGGCCGGCTTCACCGAGAGCGAGCTGCTGGCCCAGATGTACGCGGTACTGCTCCGCAAAGCGGGTTACGAGGCCGGCATCCTGACCGTCGGCAACCGTGAGCTGTACGAGCCGTCCCTGGAGAGCGGCCAGATCGACGTCGTACCCGAGTACGCGGCGACCTTCGCCGACTGGCTGAACGCCAAGACCAACGGCGCCGACGCCGACCCGGTAGCCTCGCCGGATCTCGGCACGACGATGCGGGCGCTGCGCGCCCTGGCCACGCCCCGCGGCCTGACCGTGCTGCCGCCGGGCCGGGCCGTCGACCAGAACGCGTTCGCCGTGGCCGCCCCGTACGCGGAGCAGCACCGCCTGAAGACGCTCAGCGACCTGGGGCGCGCCAAGCTGCCGGTACGGCTGGCGGCGGGCGACGAGTGCGTACAGCGGCCGTTCTGCGCGCCGGGCCTGAAGCGTACGTACGGGATCGACATCACGGCCGTCGACCCGAAGGGGGTGGGCACCACGCCCGCCAAGCAGGCCGTGCAGAACGGGCAGGACCAGATGGTGCTGACGACCAGTACGGACGCGACGGTCGAGCAGTTCGGGCTGGTCTTCCTGGAGGACGACAAGAAGCTCCAGAACGCGGACTACGTCGTTCCGGTGGTCAACCGGGCCCGTGCGGGCAGTGCGCGGGTCGCCGCGGCCCTCGGCAAGCTCAACTCCGTCCTGACGACGGAGGACCTGGCCGAGCTGAACCAGCGGGTGGACAGCTGGCGGCGGCTCCCGGAGGACGTGGCGCGGGACTATCTGCGGAAGAAGGGGCTGCTGTGAGCCGGTGGGAGGGGGGCTGCTGTGAGTCGGTGGAAGGGAGCTGCCGTGGTTCCGGGGCTGCGGGGCCGCGGGGGCCCCGAGCCGGACCGCCCGATCACTCCGAGGCACCTCAGCCCGTAGCACCTCACTCCGTAGGCACCTCACCCCGTAGACACCTCACCCCCCGTAGGCACCTCACTCCGTAGGCACCGAGTCCACCTCCGCCTCCTCCCGCGGCACCCCCTGCTCGTCCGACCCGATCGTGCGCCGTAGTGCCTCGTGCAGCCGGGCCGGGGTCAGGACGCCCAGGAAGCGGGTGCCGTCCACGACGGCGATCCAGCCCGCGTCGTACTTGAGCATCTCGCTGAAGGCGTCCTTGAGGGAGCCGGTCACCGGTACCCAGGCCTCCATCCGGCGGGCCTGCGCCGAAACGTTCCCTTGCGTGCCGGACATCTCCTCCGTACCCACCCACCCGTGCAGCCCGCCCTCCTCGTCCAGGACGACGGCCCAGCGCGCGTCCTGCGCGCGCAGCCGGTCCGCCGCCCGGGCGGCCGGCTCGCCGAGGCGGGCGAAGGGCGGGTGCTCCAGGTCGCCGGGGTCGATGCCGGTGACCGCGAGCTGCTTCAGGGCCCGGTCGCTGCCGACGAACTCGGCCACGTACGGGGAGGCCGGCGCGCCCAGCACGCTCGCCGGGGTGTCGTACTGCTCGATGCGGCCCTGCCCGTAGACCGCGATCCGGTCGCCCAGCCGGATGGCCTCCTCGATGTCGTGGGTGACCAGCAGCACCGTCTTGTGCAGCGCCGCCTGGAGCCGCAGGAACTCCTTCTGGAGCCGGTCGCGGACGACCGGGTCGACCGCCCCGAACGGTTCGTCCATCAGCAGGACGGGCGGGTCGGCGGCCAGCGCGCGGGCCACCCCGACGCGCTGCCGCTCGCCGCCGGAGAGCTGGTCCGGGTAACGCGGCCCGTGCAGGGCCGGGTCCAGGCCCACCAGCTCCAGGAGTTCGGCGGCGCGGGCGCGGGCCTTCTTGCGCGGCCGGCCGAGCAGGAGCGGGACGGTGGCGGTGTTGTCGAGGACGGTGCGGTGCGGGAAGAGGCCGGTCTGCTGGATGACGTAACCGATGCGGCGGCGCAGGCGTACGGGGTCGGCCGTCGCGATGTCCTCGTCCTCGACGAGGATGCGGCCGCCGGTCGGGTCGATGAGCCGGTTGACCATCTTCATCGTCGTGGTCTTGCCGCAGCCGGACGGCCCGACCAGCGTCACCAGCTCGCCCTCGGCGACCTCGAAGGACAGGTCGTCCACGGCGGTGGTGCCGTCGGGGTAGCGCTTGGTGACGGACTCGAACCGGATCATTGGTCCATTGAAGCCCGCACCCGGGAGCCGGTCGCCTTATACGGGCAAACGGGCCTTCTCGCCGAGAAGCGCCCTGCTCCGTACCGAGAAGCGCCCTGCTCCGCACCGAAACGCGCTCTACTCCTTCACCCCTCCCACCCCTCCCAGCCCCTCCAACCGCTCCCGCGCCGCCCGTACCGACCGGCCGCGCCAGGACAGTCCGGCCCACGGGTCGTCCTCGGCGAGGCGGTCGGGGAGGGTGGCCACCGTCCACCGCCGGGCCGTCAGCCCGGGGTCGTCCAGCTCGTCGCGGCTGATCGGGGTGGCCACCGGCGCGCCCGGCAGGGCCCGTACGGAATAGGGCGCGACCGCCGTCTGCGCGTACGCGTTGCGCTGCACGTCCAGGTAGACGCGGCCCTTGCGCTCGGCCTTGCGCTGCTCGGTGGTGAGCCGGTCCGGGTGCTGCCGGGCGAGCCGTTCGGCGGCCAGGTGCGCGAAGTCGCGCACCGTGTCGAAGTCGGAGCCGCCGTCCAGCGGGGCGATGACGTGCAGGCCGCGCGATCCGGTGGTCATCAGGCGGGCGGGCAGCTTCAGTTCGTCCCACAGCTCGCAGACCCGGTGGGCGGTCCACCGTACGTCCTCGAAGCCGGCGCCCTCGGACGGGTCGAGGTCGAAGATCAGCAGGTCGGGGTGGTCGGGGCGGTGTT
Organism: Streptomyces sp. NPDC052496; assembly: GCF_040679095.1. Lineage (NCBI taxonomy): Bacteria > Bacillati > Actinomycetota > Actinomycetes > Kitasatosporales > Streptomycetaceae > Streptomyces > Streptomyces sp. NPDC052496. The sequence goes on along the minus strand of NZ_JBFAUH010000003.1, from coordinate 62,779 downwards.
CGCGGGAGAGCCAGCGGTGGACGGTGACGGTGGCCTGGTCCGCGAGGTAGACCAGGGTCGCCGCGTCGTCGCACACGACGTGGGTGACGGTGCCGCCCTCCTTGGACTGCTCGGAACGCCGTACCCACTCGGGGAAATACTCGGGGGCGTTCTTCTGCATCAGGGGCCTGCCGCCGATGCCGTCGGGGTGGCGCTCCATCATCAGGGGCCGGTCGCGCAGGTGCGGTACCGCGCGCCGGGCGACCGCCTTGTAATGGTCGGCGAGGTCGGCCTTGGTGATCCCGTCGTCCGGGAAGAGGACCTTGCCGGGCCGGCTGACTTCGACCGTACGCCGCCCCGCTTTGATGGTGTGTGCGTCGTCCGCGCCGCCGCTGCTGCCGCTCATACCGAGGACGGGTAACCGGGCGGGCCGGGGGGCAAACGCGGCGCGCCGAGCGGGCCGGAGGGCACCGGTTCGGCGGGGGGCCGTACGAGTTGCTTCCGGGGCACCGCCCCTCGTCCTGCCGGATACGCCCGGTTCGCGTGCTTACGATCCTGAGGGCTGTCGTCACCCGGCGTCGTTTCACCCGAAAGCGGGCCGCGACGGGCGCCACGTTGACGGCGGCCCGTGCCCTGCCATCGGTCGGGAGGGTGGATCGTTCGGGCGGAAGGGAACGCGACGATGAAGGCCGTAGCAGTGACCGCATTCGGCGAGCAGCCCCAGCTCATGGAGCTGTCGGAGCCCGATCCCGGACCCGGCGAAGTCCTGGTGCGGATGTCCGCCGCCGGGGTCAACCCGCTCGACTGGAAGATCGCCGACGGTCTCCTCAAGGACACGACACAGCACTCCTTCCCGCTCGTCCTGGGGTCGGACGGCGCGGGCGAGGTGGTCGCCGTCGGCACCGGCGTGCGCCGCTTCACGGTCGGGGACTCGGTGTTCGGCCAGTTCCAGCGGCCGGGGCGGGGCGGCGGGTCGTACGGCGAGTTCGCGGCGGCCGAGGAGAAGGCGTTGGCCGGCGCGGCCCGCACCGTCACGTACGCGACGTCGGCCGCCGTCCCCACGGCCGGGACGACCGCCTACAACCTGGTGGAGGAGACCCGGATCGGCGAGGGCAAACGGGTCCTGATCGTCGGCGCGACCGGCGGCGTCGGCACCTTCGCCACCCAGCTCGCGGCCGGCCGGGGCGCGGAGGTGATCGCCACCGCGCGGCCGGGCCTGGCGGACCTGATGGTCAGCCTGGGCGCCGCGGGGACGGTCGACCACACGCTGGGCCCGGTGGCCGACCAGGTGCTGGCGACCCACCCGGACGGCGTGGACGTGCTGCTCGACCTGGTCAGCGGACCGGTCGAGTTCGGCGAGATGACCCGGACCGTGCGGGACGGCGGGACGGCCGTCTCCACGGTCGGGTCCGCCGACGCGGACGTCCTGACCGACCACAACCTGCGCGGCTTCAACTTCCAGAACCGGCCCTCGCCGCAGCTGCTGGAGATCCTCGCCGGGCAGCTCGACGCGGGACGGCTGACCGTGCTCTTCGGCCACGAAGCCGCCCTGGAGGAGGCCCCGGAGGCGCTGGAGCTCAGCCGGGCGGGGCATGCGCAGGGGAAGCTGGTCATCACGTTCTGAGGCCGGGGAGGGGGCAGCCGGGACGCCCGTACGGCACGGCCGGAGTGCGGCCTCTCGGCAGTCGTAGGCCCGGAGCCCGGTGCCCAGGCGGCCGTACGGCTAAAGCCCGACCTCTAGGCGCCCGTACGGCCGGAGTCCGGCCACCCGGCAGCCGTACGCCCCGAACCCGACGCCCAGGCGCCCGTACACCGCACACGCTGGCTCAGTGATCGTGCGGCCCCGACCGGTGCACCGGCCCGTGGGTGTCCTCGCAGTGCGGGGGCGCGAGCGCCGTGTCGTCCGGGCCGGCCGCTATGTGCAGCACCTCGCCGGGCAGCGGCTGTTCTCCCACGTGGTCGACCTGGAGGGTGGCGTGGGTGATGCCGTACTTCAGGCTCAGGAGTTCGTGCAGGCTGCGGCGTACGGCGTGGCAGTCGCCGCCCGGGGCCACCAGGATGTGCGCGGACAGGGCCGGCTCGCCGGAGGTGATCTCCCAGATGTGCAGGTCGTGGACCTCCACGACCTGGTCCGCCTCGACGAGGTGGTCCCCCAGCGCGTCCGGGTCCACCCCGCTCGGCGCGGCCTCCATGAAGATCCGTCCGGACTCGCGGACCAGGCCGGTGCCGGCCCGCAGCATCAGGACGACCACGACGAGCGAGGCGATGGCGTCCGCCCGCGCGAAGCCGGTGGTCAGCACGACCGCACCGGCGACGGCGGTGGCGATGAAGCCGAACAGGTCTGTCAGGATGTGCTGGTAGGCACCTTCGACGTTCAGGCTGCTGCGGTTGGCCTTGGAGATGCACCAGGCGGCCGCGATGTTGACGACGATCCCGGCGAGCGCGGTGACCAGGACCAGGCCGCCGGTCACCTCGGGCGGTGACACCAGGCGGGTGATCGCCTCGTACCCGAGCCAGAGGGACAGCACGAGCAGCGTGATGCCGTTGGCCTGCGCGGACAGGATCTCGGCGCGCTTGAGTCCGTACGTGTAGCCGCCACGCGCGGGCCGCGCGGCCAGCCGCATCGCGACGAGGGCCAGCACGATCGACGCGGCGTCGGTGAGCATGTGGGCCGCGTCGGAGATCAGCGCCAGGGAGCGCGCCAGGAATCCGATCACCACCTCCACGGCCATGAACGCGGTGATCAGCGTCAGCGCGGCCCGCAGCCAGCGGCGGTCGGCGTCGGGGGAGAGGGAGTGGGAGTGCGCGTGCGCATGGGAGTGCGCGTGCGAGTGCGAGTGCGCGTGCCCCTGGCTGTGGTTGTGGTCGTGGTCGTGGTCCTGATGGGGGCCGTGCCCGGGTGCGGTGGGCGGGCGGTGTCCGCTGCCGGTGGTGGTGTCGGTGGTGGCCGCGTCCGCGGTGGCCGCGTCTGCGGCGGCTGCGTCGTCGGTGGCGTGGGCGTGCTCGGTCATGGGGCGCGCTCCTCCTCGGGGCGTCCGAAAGGACGTGCGCAAGGAAGCAAACCGCACTTCGCCGCTAGATCCAAAGGCTGCAGCGGTGACCGTTGTCATTACCGTCGGACGGCGCATCACCGCAGGTCACAGCGGTGCGCTCAGAAGACCGCGCGGCGGCCCGGTCCGTCTCCCGGGCCGCCTGCCGCGTCGTCAGAGATCCCGGCCCGTACACCGCAGCGCGGCCGCCAGCCGGCGGGCCACGTCGGGGGCGCAGCGGCCCAGTTCCACCAGGGGCCGTGGTGCGTCGGCCGCCAGCGACGGGCCGTCCAGTCCCAGTGACGGCAGGGTGATCCCCACCCCGGCCAGGGCGGCTTGCAGCTCGTCGCGTGCTGCCTCCGCGTCCCTGATCTGGCCGTCCGCCGTCGCGCGTTCCACTGTGTCCATGATCGCAGCGCCTTCCCTCGGTGCCCATGTCGCGCTTCACCGAAGAGCATCGTCCGGTGAAACTACGATTACTAGGAGTAGCCAATTATGCGGCCACGAAACGAAATCGGGAGGGCTTGTGCGGATACCTGCGCATCCGGACGTACGAGCCCGCCGGTGAGGCGGCCGGGGGCCGCCTCTTACTCTGGAAACGCACCGACCGGGTGGCTGCTCCCGGTTGACCCGGTCGACTTCCGGTTGACTTCCCGCGTCCGGCCGGAGCCCGAACCGGACCCCGTCGTGCCACCCGTACGGCGGCCGACCCGATAGCCATGAGGTGACCGGCAGTGAGCCCCGCCCCGCCGTCCGCGACGCCCGCGCCGGACACTTCCGGGCCGTCCGCGACGTCCGCGCCGGACACTTCCGGGCCGTCCGCGCCGTCCGCGACGCCCGCGCCGTCCGTGCCGGACACTCCCGCGCCACGTGTCCCCGCCGCCCGCGTCACCGTCGTCGGGATCGGCGCCGACGGCTGGGACGGGTTGCCGGCCGCCTCGCAGGAGGCACTGCGCGGCGCCGGGACGCTCGTCGGCGGCGCGCGGCAGCTCGCCCTGCTGCCCGCCGAGTGCGCGGGCGAGCGGGTGCCGTGGCCGTCGCCGCTGCGGCCCGCCGTACCGGGGCTGCTCGCCGCGCACGCCGGGCGCGAGGTGTGCGTCCTGGCCAGCGGCGATCCGATGTTCTACGGCATCGGGCGGACGCTGACCGAGGTGCTCGCCGAGGCGGGTGCCGAGCCGCCCCGGGTGCTGCCGCACCCGTCCTCCGTCGCGTACGCGTGCGCCCGGCTCGGCTGGCCCGTGGAGGACACGGAGGTCGTCACCCTCGTCGGCCGCCCCCTCGCCGGACTGGCGGCCGCCCTGCACGACGGCCGCCGGCTGCTCGTCCTCTCCGCGGGGGCCGAGACGCCCGCCCAGGTCGCCGGGCTGCTGCGGGAGCGCGGTTTCGGGGCGACCCGGATGCGCGTACTGGAGCAGCTCGGCGGGCCGCGCGAACGGCAGGCCGGGGACACCACGGCCGCCGACTGGCCGCCCCCGTCGGCTGCCGGCGGCACCGACCCGCTCAACGTCGTCGCCCTGGACTGCGTCCGCGCCCCGGACGCCCTCCGGCTCGCCGCCGCCCCCGGCCTCCCCGACGCCGCGTACGAACACGACGGCCAGCTGACCAAACGTCACGTACGCGCCGCCACGCTCGCCGCCCTGGCCCCCGCGCCCGGTGAACTGCTGTGGGACATCGGCGGCGGCTCCGGCTCCATCGGCATCGAGTGGATGCGTACGCACCGCGCCTGCCGCGCCGTCGCCGTCGAGCGCGACGCCGTACGGGCCGGCCGCATCACCCGCAACGCGGACGCGCTCGGCGTACCGGCCCTGCGCGTCGTCACCGGCCGCGCGCCCGAAGCGCTCGCCGGGCTCCCGGCGCCCGACGCCGTGTTCATCGGCGGCGGCCTGACCGCGCCCGGCCTCCTGGAGGCGTGCTGGGCGGCGCTGCCGCCGGGCGGCCGACTGGTCGCCAACACCGTCACGCTGGAGTCCGAGGCGCTGCTCGCCGACTGGTACCGGCGGCACGGCGGCGAGCTCGTACGGCTCGCGGTCGCGCACGCGGTACCGGTGGGCGGCTTCACCGGCTGGCGGCAGGCGATGCCGGTCACGCAGTGGTCGGTGACGAAGGGTGCGGCGCCGCGGGAGGCGGCGCCGGAACCACCGGCCACCGCCTCCCACCACCCCGCTGCCCCCTCAGCCCCTGGAGACACACCGTGACCGTCCACTTCATCGGCGCCGGACCGGGCGCCGCCGACCTGATCACGCTGCGCGGCGCCCGGACGCTGGCCCGCTGCCAGGTCTGCCTGTACGCGGGCAGCCTGGTGCCGCGCGAACTGCTCGACGAGTGCCCGCCCGGCGCCCGCCTGATCGACACCGCCGACCTCGACCTCGACCAGATCACCGCCGAGCTGGTCCGCGCCCACGAGGCCGGCCAGGACGTCGCCCGGCTGCACTCCGGCGACCCGTCCGTCTTCAGCGCCGTGGCCGAGCAGATGCGCCGTCTGGACGCGGCCGGCGTGCCGTACGAGGTGGTGCCCGGCGTCCCGGCGTTCGCCGCCGCGGCGGCCGCCCTCAAGCGCGAGCTGACCGTCCCCACCGTCGGCCAGACCGTCATCCTCACCCGCGTCGCCCAGCAGGCCACCCCCATGCCGGAGGGCGAGGACCTGGCGACGCTGGGCCGCAGCCGCGCCCTGCTGGTCCTGCACCTCGCGGCCCGCTACGTGGACCGGGTCGTCGGCGAACTCCTGCCGCACTACGGCGCCGACTGCCCCGCCGCGGTCGTCGCGATGGCCTCCCGCCCCGACGAACTCGTCCTGCGCGGCACCCTCGCCGATATCGCCGACCAGGTGAAGGCGGCGGGCGTGGTCCGTACGGCGGTCATCATGGTCGGCCGCACGCTGGGCGCCTCGCAGTTCCGCGACAGCCACCTGTACTCGACGGAGCGGGAGCGGCCGGGCCGGATATCCGGTTGATCCCGAACGGCCGGGACAGCAGGATCGGCCGGATGAGCGAGAGCGAGCGGTCCGAGGGGAGCGGGGGCGTGCTGCCTGGCATGAGCGAGAGCGTGCGGTCCGAGAGGAGCGAGGGCGTGCGGTCTGAGGGGAGCGGGGGCGTGCTGCCTGGCATGAGCGAGAGCGTGCGGTCTGAGGGGAGCGGGGGCGTGCTGCCTGGCATGAGCGAGAACGTCGTACGGCCCGTCGAGGCCCTGATCGTCGTCGACGTCCAGGCGGCCTTCTTCGAGGGCGAGGAGGCGGCACCGCACGCGGCGGCCGTCCAGGAGCGCGTCGAGGACCTGCTCGACCGCGCCCGGGCCGCCGGCGCGCTGATCGTCCACCTCCAGAACGACGGCGCGCCCGGCACCCCCGACGAGCCGGGGACCGCGGGCTGGGAGCTGCACCTGCCGGTCACCCCCAGCCCCCGCGAGGTCGTGATCCGTAAGACCGAGGACGACGGCTTCCACGACACTCCGCTGGGCGCCCTGCTCACCGAGACCGGGGTACGGTCCCTCGTCGTCTGCGGTGTGATGTCCGAGATGTGCGTCCTGGCGACCGCGCGCAGCGCCCTGGAGCGGGAGTACCGCGTCGTCCTGCCGCACGACGCGCACGGCACGTACGACGTGCCGCCCGCGCCCGGCGAGACGGAAGGCGTCCCCGCGGCGATGGCCTCGCGGGTGGCGGAGTGGGCGCTGGGCGACGAGGTGGAGATCGTCGCGTACGCGAAGGACGTACCGTTCGAGGAGGCGTCGGGCCCGGCCTAGGAGGCGTCGGGCCAGGCCTAGGAGGCGTCCCGGGGCCCCCGCGGGGCTGCCCGCCCCACCACGTTCCCCGCCCGGTCGATGCAGATCACGTCCACCGCGACCGGCGCCCCGCGCAGGACCGCCAGCGCCTCGTCGCGGGCCGTCGCGGCGACCAGGTCACCCAGCGGCACGCCGCGCGCCGCGCACAGCTGGAGGGCGGCCAGCCCCGTGTTCGCCGTGGCCACCTCGCCCGCCAGCGCCTCGTCCGCGCCACCCTGCCGGGCCAGCTCCGCGAGGAACCCCTTGTCCACCTGCGAACGTGCCGAATGCAGATCCAGGTGCCCCGCCGCCAGCTTGGACAGCTTCGCGAAGCCGCCGCAGACCGTCAGGCGGGGTACGGGATGCCGCCGTACGTACTTCAGCACCGCGCCCGCGAAGTCCCCCATGTCCAGCAGCGCGTCCTCGGGCAGGCCGTGCTCGGCCACCACGACCTTCTCCGAGGTCGATCCGGTACACCCGGCCACGTGCGTACGCCCGGCCGCACGCGCCACGTCCACGCCGCGCCGGATCGAGTCGATCCACGCCGAGCACGAGTACGGGACGACGATCCCCGTCGTGCCCAGGATCGACAGGCCGCCCAGGATCCCCAGCCGCGGATTCCACGTACTCCGCGCGATCTCCTCACCATGATCGACCGACAGCTCGATCTCGACGTCCCCGCCGTCCCCGTACCGCGCCGCGACCTCGGCGACATGCTCACGCATCAGCTGCCGGGGTACGGGATTGACGGCCGGTTCACCCACATCGAGGGGCAGCCCGGGACGCGTGACCGTGCCCACCCCGGGCCCCGCCTTGAACACCACGCCGCTGCCCGCCGGCAGCCGGCGCACGGTGGCCCGGACCAGTGCCCCGTGCGTGACGTCGGGGTCGTCCCCCGCGTCCTTCACGACGGCCGCCATGGCCACGGCGCGGTCCTCCGCCATCTCCTCCGCGGCCAGCGCGAACGCGGGCGTCTGCCCCTTGGGCAGGGTGATCCGCACCGGGTCGGGGAAATCCCCCGTCAGCAGGGCCGTGTACGCGGCCGTCGTCGCGGCGGTGGCGCAGGCGCCCGTCGTCCAGCCGTGCCGCAGCCCGGTGTGCGCGAGCTGCGCGGTACGGCCGCCGGTGGCGCTGCCGGTACCGGCCGTGGGCTCCCCGGCCCCGCCTCCCGTAGCGTTCGTCCCCGTACCCGCCTCACCCATGGAGAAGCCCGCCCGCCATGACCGACCCCGCCGTCCGTACACGTGTCCCGCACGTCCTGATCCTCGGCGGTACGACCGAGGCCCGCCGGCTGGCCGCCGACCTGACGGACCGGCTCCCCGGCACGCGCGTCACCACATCCCTCGCCGGGCGGGTGGCCGCGCCCCGGCTCCCGGCCGGAGAGGTGCGCATCGGTGGATTCGGAGGCCCGGACGGCCTCGCACACTGGCTGCGCGAGCACGCGGTGGACGCGCTCATCGACGCCACCCATCCCTTCGCCGGCACGATCAGTTTCAACGCGGCGCAGGCGGCCGCCACCGCCCATGTTCCCCTGCTCGCCCTCCGCAGGCCCGGCTGGGGCCCCGGCCCGGGCGACACGTGGCACCCGGTCGCCTCCCTGACCGAGGCCGCGGCCGCCCTCCCCGCCCTCGGCCTCCGCGTCTTCCTCACCACCGGCCGCATGGGCCTCGCCGCCTTCGCCCACCTCACCGACCTCTGGTTCCTCGTCCGCTCCGTGGACGCTCCCGAGCCACCGTTCCCGCCCCGGATGGAGACCCTCCTCGACCGGGGCCCCTTCACCCTCGACGGCGAACGGGCCCTCCTCCGGGACCACCGCATCGACGTCCTGGTGACCAAGGACAGCGGCGCGGCAGCCACCGCCCCGAAACTGACGGCGGCGCGGGAGGCGGGGGTGCCGGTGGTGGTGGTCCGCCGTCCGGCGGTGCCTGCGGGGGTGCCGGTCGTCGAGTCCCCGGGGGAGGCGGCGGAGTGGGTGGTGGCGACGGTGGGGTGAGCGTGGGTCTCAGTTCGGCAGCCGCCAGCCAGGACCGCCCCCGGCCCCCAGCCAGACGGTCTGGTCGTCCGGAGTGGCCGTCATGCCGAAGGCGGTGATGTCGGGCTGCCCCGCGTCCCGCCAGACCGTCAGGGCGTCCTCCACCTGGTCCCACAGGCGGAGCGGTCCGCTCTGATGCACGGTCCATCCGGTTCGGTACGGCTCGGTCCAGGCCTGGGAGCCGGTGGCGACGTCCAGGAGCACGATGTCGTCGTCGACCCGCACCAGTTCGGCGGAGGGGGCTGCGAGCTGGGCCACGAAGCGGGCGTCCGGGTGTCTGAGCAGGCCGGGCGGCACGTGGGTGGCGCGCTCCGCGCCCGGGCGACGGTAGAAGGTGGCCCGGGGCGGGCGATCGTGGGGGCGGGCGAGCATGTACGAGACGTCGTCACCGGACGCCAGGAAACGGCCCCGGGCCACTCCGTCCTCGTCGAGTACCAGGCGGACCATGGCGGCCGCGAGCATCCAGCCGCTGAGCGTCATGGTAATGCTGCCACCGTCGCGCACTTGAAGCAGCCAGGGCACGGGGACGTGCCGTACGGCGCAGGCGGCGATGAGCGCGTCGTACTCCGCCCCCGGCCGGTGACCGTCGAGGCCGTCACCGACCACCAGCGTCGGTTCGTACCCGGCCGCCTGGAGGTGTCCCGCGGCGCTCCCGGCCACGCCCCGGTCGCACTCGACGCTGGTCACGTTGCCCGCGCCGAGCCGGTGGCACAGGAGCGCGGTCGAATAACCGGTCCCGGTGCCGATCTCCAACACCCGGTCCCCGTCCCGCAAGCCCGCCACCTGGAGCGTCCGTACGACGAGGGACGGCAGGGTGGCGGAGGAGGTGGGGGCTCCGACGACCGGACCGGTTGCGTCGGCGGCACCCCGGCCGTCCACCTGCGTCACCCAGGTCCGGTCGGCGTAGGCCATGCGCAGCCATTCCCGTTCGTCGGCGTCTTCCCGGCGTACGGGTTCCCAGGCGAAACCGGTGTGCCGGAAGACGGCTGTGCCGAGGAAGGTCTCTCTCGGGACGGAATGGACGGCTGATTGCCAGGCGGCTTCGACAGGTCCGCGGTCGGCGCCGATGCTGTCGGCCAAGCCCTTGCGCAGGGCGGCGGGGGCGATGGTCACGGCGGACCTCCTGCGTCCTGGAGCCGGTCAGCCAATGCGGCAGCGATCCGGCTGGTGATGGGGTCGGGGAACCATGCCCACTGGCCATTCGGATTGCACTCGTACAGCCACGCCCGGCCGTCCGCGTCCAAGCCGAAGTCGAAGGCTCCGAAGACCAGGCCGAAAGCTTCCAAGTAGGCGCGTACGCCCCTGACCAGTTCCGGGGGTGTGTCGATGAGCGTGTAGTGCAGCGAGTCGTAGTGGCGGCGCCAGTCCATGCCGGGCGCGCCTTCGATGCGTACGGTGAAGAGGTCATCGGCGACGGCGGTCAGGCGGAGGTCGGCGACCGCGTTGATGCGCTGTTGGAAGAGGTGGGCGCTCTGGGCCACGCCGGCGTCCAGGCTCGCCGGGTCCACCACCTCGACCCATACGGTGAGCGCCCGGCCGTTCTTGTCGACGTGGTCCACGTTCCGCAACGGTTTGTATACCACTGGCCCGTACTCTTCGACGAAGCGTCGGGCCACGACCAGGTCGTTGGTGATCAAGGTTTGGGGAATGCGGAGCCCGCACCGCTCTGCCGTGGCGAGTTGAGCCGGTTTGTATTCGGCATCCCGATTACGCCACGGGTGGTTCACGTAGTACGCGCCGGCGAACGCGGCCAGTACGCCACCGAGCCCGTAGCGAGCCTGCTCGACACACCACCGGGCGTCTTGCTCCGTGAGGAGCGGCGGAGCCGAGTAAGGGGTGGGCCGCCGCCAATAGACGGCCCGTACCTGAGAGAGGGACATGTTCCGGCTGGCTGTCCGCAGGGCCCCGGTAAGGCCCGCGTCCCCCAGCCGTGCGCTGAGGGCGACATCGGCGGGGAAGTCGCCCGGGTCCAGGCGGACGACCGGAATCGCGCGCCGGTGCAGCTCGGTCGTCACCACGTCAGCCGTCGCGTCGTCCAGCCTGGTGACCACCAGCACGGGTGGCTGACCGGTCAATCGGTGTCCCCTTCCTGGTCACTACCCTGGTCCGAGTTGCCGTCCGCGCTGGTCAGCACCTTCGTTTCCGATGACGTCTCGGATCGCTTGTGCCGGTCGAGTACGGGCAGTTCGCTGTCGTCCAGACGCTGCCAGCGGCCGGTCTGGCTGTCCGCGTCGAGAACCACTCGGGCGGGCGCGAGCACCACGGTCTCGGGGAAGGCCCGCATACGTGTCAGGCCCCACGGTGTCGGGGTGGGCGTCGGGGCCGGGGGCGTTCCGTTCATCGTTGCCTCCGAATGTTCAGCGCTGAGATCGCTGGGCGGTGATGGGAAACATGGTTGCTGCTGAGCGCTCTGCCTCTTTACGGCGTACGAAGCGCGTTTCACCGGGGCCATGACGCACTCCATCGGTTGGCCTCTTTGACGCGCGCCGCCAGCGCCTTGCGGCGTTCGGCGTCGTCCGGGGGCGGGGGCGGCTTCGGGGGTTGGGGCTGCTCGTCGGTCACGTGGAGCACGTCCGGAGTACGGCGGCGAGACGGCGGGCCACCTCGGGGGTGCAGCGGCCGAGCGTGACGAGCGGGCGGGCGATGTCCCCGGTGAGGGAGGCGACGTCCAGGCTCAAGGTGGGCAGTTTGATGCCGACTGCGGTGAGCGCGGTACGGAGTTCGTCGCGCGCTTCCTCGGCGTTTTTGATCGAGTTCGGTGTGCGGGTGTGGTCGGTCGTAGCCATGTCTTTTTGCCTTTGAGTGGTTGACGGATTCGCAAGCACCTTGCGTATGGACATGGTTACTCTCCGCCCCAGTTGGCTGGTAGGAGCCCGGCGTTGTCGTCAGGGCAGACAACAGGGAGACCGGATGGCCATGTGTGTGTTGGAAGCGCAGAACCTGGCGCGAGACCTGCTCTTCCGCGAGCTGCGCCGTCTCCGGGAGGTCTCCGGGCGGTCACTGGCCGAGCTGGCCGAGGAGACCAACTACGACCGCACGTACCTGAACCGCCTGGAGAACGGTGAACGCCTGTCCAAGCGGCAGGTCATGGAGGCGCTGGACCGGACGTACGGCACCCAAGGACTGCTCGTCGGGCTGTGGCGGCTGGCGCATCAGGACGTGTTCACGGACAGGTTCGAGCTGTTCATGGAGTACGAGGCCAAGGCCGTGATCATGCACAAGTACGTGGTGGCCTTGCCCGGGCTTCTGCAGACGGAGGCGTACGCACGGGTGGTGCTGTCTTCACCACCGAATGTAAGTGCCGACGTGCTGGCACAACGGGTTGCGCAACGGCTGGCCAGGCAAGAAGTGCTGCGCCGGGCTTCGCCGCCAGACCTCCGCGTCATCATCGACGAGTCGGCCCTCGCTCGGTCCACCGCCGATCCGGACGTCTGGCACGGACAGTTGCTGCACCTCGTGGAGATCTCGGCGGCTCCCCGGGTGACTGTTCAGGTGCTCCCTTTCGCCGCGGGGGGCCATGACCTGATGGGAGGTTCACTGTCGTTGCTGTGGATGGCGGACGGCAGGGGCGTCGGTTACCTGGAAGGGTGCAAGGCCGGGGGAGTGGTCGAGGATACGGAGAAGTTCGCCGAGTACCGGATCTCTTACGACGGCGTCCGCGACATGGCTCTTTCACCGCGGGAATCGGTCGCGTTCATCCGGGGGCTGGCGGAGCGTGCGGCACCGTGAGAGGCGACGTGGCGTCGCATGAGCCTCGGGGCTCCTGGCGTTCACGGGTGTCAGCCTGGCCTGAGAGGGCCAGACGGCATGGGAACGGTGCGAATGTCGCGGGGGAGACCTGAAACGTTCGCGCGGCGCGGGCGAACCGGCCCCCCGGTCCGCCCGTCGCCCCGTCACGGTTACCCCTCCGGATACCTCCGCGGCGTCCACACCGTCTCCCGGTCGTCCTCCCCGCGCCGTACCGACTCCGTCTGTGACGAGCCGATGGGGTTCCGCCGGGAAACACGCGCCCCTACGGTGACCCGGTGACGTCGATCAAGAAATTCCAAGTGACCTTCGACTGCGCGGAACCCGAGCGCCTTGCCCGTTTCTGGTGCGAGGTGCTGGGTTATGTCATGCCGGCGCCGGAGGGGTTCGCCACTTGGGAGGATTACAAGCGCTCCCAGCCACCTGAGCGGCAGGACGCGTGGTGCGCCTGCGTCGACCCCTCAGGCGTCGGCCCGCGGCTGTACTTCCAGCGCGTCCCCGAGGGCAAGGCCGCCAAGAACAGGGTCCATCTCGACGTACGGGTCGGCACCGGCCTCGTGGGCAAGGAACGCCTCGCCGCCCTGGAGGCCGAGTGCGCACGCCTGATCCCGCTCGGCGCGGTACACGTGCGGACGCTGTACGACGGCAACGATGCGTGCATCCCGATGCTGGACATCGAGGGCAACGACTTCTGCGTCGACTGAGGGCCGCGGGCGGCGGGCAGGCCCGGTGAGTGAGGCCCGCCCGCCGCCCCGTCACGGTTACCTCTCCGGATACCTCCGCGGCGTCCACACCGTCTCCCGGTCGTCCTCGCCACGTCGTACCGACTCCGTCTGGGACGAGCCGATCAGGAGGATCGTGCGCATGTCGACTTCCTCGGGGGCCAGGGCGGCCAGGGGGACGACGCGTACGGATTCGGTCGGGCCGCCCACGTCGCGGGCCAGGACGACCGGGGTGTCGGGGGTGCGGTGTTCCAGGAGGAGTTCGCGGGCCTTGGCCACCTGCCAGGTGCGGGTGCGGGAGCCGGGGTTGTAGAGGGCCAGTGCCAGGTCGGCGGAGGCGGCGGCGTGCAGGCGTTCGGCGATGACCTCCCAGGGCTTGAGGCGGTCGGAGAGGGAGATGACCGCGTAGTCGTGGCCGAGGGGCGCGCCGGCGCGGGCGGCTGCCGCGTTGGCGGCGGTGACGCCGGGGAGGACGCGTACGGGGACGGAGCGGTAGGGCTCCTGGGCGGCGACTTCGAGGACGGCGGTGGCCATGGCGAAGATGCCGGGGTCGCCGCCGGAGACGACCGCGACCCGGCGGCCGCGGCGGGCCAGGTCGAGGGCGAGTTCGGCGCGTTCGGACTCGACCTTGTTGTCGGAGGCGTGGCGCGCCTGGCCGGGGCGTACCGGGACGCGGTCCAGGTAGGTGGTGTAGCCGACCAGGTCGGTGGCGGAGGCGAGGGCGCCGCGGGATTCGGGGGTGAGCCACAGGGGGCCGGCCGGGCCGGTGCCGACGACCACCACCGAGCCGTCGGCGGGTGCCGGGGGCGGGGTGGCGATGCGGGAGGGGACGACGGCGACGGAGAAGTAGGGGACGGTGGCCGGGTCGACCGACGCCAGGGGTTCGGTGCGTTCGCCCGGCATCGTGGCGCGCTCGACGTAATCGGCCTCGGGGAGGCGGCCGGAGTCGGTGAGGGCCTGGTGCACGGAGGGGAAGGTGCGGCCGAGCTTCATGACGACGGCGGCGTCGGTGGCGGCCAGGCGGGCGGTCAGTTCCTCGGTGGGGAGGGTGCCGGGGAGGATGGTGAGGACTTCGTCGGCTTCGCAGAGGGGCTTGCCGAGGCGGGCCGCGGCGGCACTGACGGAGGTGACGCCGGGGATGACCTCGGTCTCGTAGCGGTCGGCCAGGCGCTGGTGCATGTGCTGGTACGAGCCGTAGAAGAGCGGGTCGCCCTCGGCGAGGACGGCGACGGTGCGGCCGGCGTCGAGGTGGGCGGCGAGGCGGGCGGCGGCTTCGGTGTAGAAGTCGTTGAGGGCGCCCCGGTAGCCCTCGGGGTGGTCGGTCGACTCGGTGGTGACCGGGTAGATGAGGGGTTCTTCGTGGTGGTCCGGGCGGATGTGGCGCTCGGCGATGGAGCGGGCGATCGAGCGGCCGTGGCGGGCGCTGTGGTACGCGATCACGTCGGCCGAGGAGATGACCTCGACGGCGCGCAGGGTCATCAGGTTCGGGTCGCCGGGGCCCAGGCCGACGCCGTACAGGCGGCCGGGGACAGGGGCAGCCGCGGAGGCGGGCGCGGGGGCGGGGGCGGGCGCGGCGGGGGTCTGCCCGGCCGTGCGGTCCGCGGTGTGCTGCTCGGTCACTCTTCCACGCTCGCTATCGCGTTGATCGCTGCCGCGGCCATGGCGCTGCCGCCGCGCCGCCCGCGTACCACCAGGTGTTCCAGGCCCGCGGGGTGCTGGGCCAGCGCGTCCTTGGACTCGGCCGCGCCGATGAAGCCGACCGGTATGCCGATGACGGCGGCCGGGCGGGGCGCGCCCTCCTCGATCATCTCCAGGAGGCGGAAGAGGGCGGTGGGCGCGTTGCCGACGGCGACGACCGCGCCGTCCAGGCGGTCGCGCCACAGTTCGAGGGCGGCGGCGCTGCGGGTGGTGCCCAGGCGCGCGGCCAGGTCCGGTACGGACGGGTCGGCGAGGGTGCAGAGCACCTCGTTGTCCGCGGGCAGCCGCTTGCGGGTGACGCCGCTGGCGACCATGTTCGCGTCGCAGAGGATGGGGGCGCCGGCGCGCAGGGCCTCGCTCGCCCGGGCGACGACCTTCGGGGAGTACGCCAGGTCGCGTACGAGGTCGGTCATGCCGCAGGCGTGGATCATCCGGACCGCGACCCTGCTGACGTCGTCGGGCAGGTCCGCGAGGTCCGCCTCGGCGCGGATGGTGGCGAAGGACTGGCGGTAGATCTCCGCGCCGTCCTTCTCGTAGTCGAACTCGCTCACTGTGCTTCGTTGCCCTCGGTCATGTCATCGGTCGTGTCGGGTGTGCGGGTGGCCGTCATGTCGTCATGGTGTGGTGCGGGTGGCCGCGCGGGCCGAGGCGACGGCGTCGGCGAGGCGGTCGGCGGGGTCGGTCAGGGGGACGGTGGTCGTGGCGGGCGCTCCGTGCCGGGTGCCCCGTACGGACACCTCGTAGGCGTCGCCGGTGGCCACGACATCGACCCACGCGCCGTGCGGGTGGCCGCAGCGGCGGGCGCAGCCCGACCAGTGGACGGGCAGTCCGGCGCCGTTCCCGGGGAGGGTGGCGGCGGCGTCCGCGCGTACGTCGGACAGGGACTTGGCGCAGCCGGGGCGGCCGGTGCAGGCGCCGAGTCCGTACCAGGGGGAGGCGGGGTCGGTGACCAGACCGGCCGTGGCCAGTTCGCGCAGTCCGGGTCCGGCCGTCTCCGGGGGCAGGCCGGGCAGGACCACGCCGCGCCAGGGTGTCATACGCAGTTCGGCGGAGCCGCCCCTGGACTCCGTCCGGGAGGTGCCGCCGCTCGGTGCGGCGACGGCGGCCAGGCGCCGCAGCTGGGCGGTGGTGAGGCGGCCGAGGGGGGCGAGGACGGAGAGGGAGGTGGTGCCGCGGGGGCTGGTGATCAGTCCAGGGCGTGGCGGTGCCGGTGCCGGGACCTGCGCATACGGTTGCGTGTACGGCTCCGGGAGCCGCGTACGGAGGAGGGCACGGACCGCCGGTGCTGCGTACCCGGGCGGCAGCTCCCGTACGCGCCAGGAGCCGGTGCCGGCCTCGCGGGCGACCGTGAGGAACGCTTCGGCGGCGGCGAGGGCGGAGCGGGGGGCGTCGCCGCCGGGGACGCGCAGGGCCCGGTCGTCGTCGCCGACGCGCAGCAGCGCCGTGCCGCCGGATTCTGCGATCAACGTCACATCGGCGCCGAGCGAGGCCACGTCGCCGCGGCCGTCGTCCAGCGCGAAGAGGAAGCGGCCGGAGAGCGCGGGAGCCGCGTCGCTCGCGCACAGGAGACGGTCCAGCTCACGGGCCCATTCCTGGACGGCGGCGCCGCCGTCGGCGCCCTGGCCGTCGAGGCCCGCGAGCGGCGAGGCGACGATGTTGCGTACGCGTTCGTGGCGGTCGGAGGGGAGAAGTCCGGCGGCGCGCAGCAGGTCCGCGAGGGGCTCGGCGCAGTCGTCACCCAGGCCGCGCAGTTCCGCGTTGCCGCGGGAGGTGAGGGAGAGGTGGCCGTCGCCGAGGCGGTCCGCGGCGTCGGCCAGGGCGAGCGCCTGACGGGCCGTCAGCAGCCCTGCGGGCAGGCGGAGCCGGGCCAGGTGTCCGTCGGCGGCGGAGTGCAGCCGCAGCGCTCCGGGGCAGGCGTCGCCGCGGTCCCGTACGCAGGCGTCACCACGGTCCCGTACGAGGGATTCGTCCCGGTGCGGGGGTATCGCGGGGGTGGGCGGCATGGCGGCGAGCATACCGACGATGGGCTGGTGGTCCGCCGCCCGCCGTCCGGGCGGAGCCCTTACTATGCAGGTCGGTGGGTCAGCTGGCCCATCGGACGCCAGCGACGGCGCCAAGGGAGGAAGCCCGGTGCAAATCCGGCGCGGTCCCGCCACTGTGAGCCCGGCCACCGCCGGGCGAGCCAGGAACTCCCGCCGTCCGTGAACACCGCCCGGGGCGCGGACCCCGAGGAAGGCCAGTCGCCGCCATGATCCTGCTGCTGTCGACGTCCGACACCGACCTGCTCAGCGCCCGTGCGGCCGCCGGTCCCGTGCCGTACCGGCTCGCCAACCCCGCCCGCCTCGACCTCGCGGAGCTGCCCGGCCTCCTGGAGGGCGCCGACCTGGTCGTCGTCCGCCTCCTGGGCGGTCTGCGCGCCTGGCAGGACGGCCTGGACCAGCTCCTGGCCGCCGGCCAGCCCCGGCCCGTCGTGGTGCTCACCGGCGAACAGGCGCCCGACGCGCAGCTCATGGAGGCGTCCACCGTCCCCATCGGCATCGCGGCCGAGGCCCACGCCTACCTGGCGCACGGCGGCCCCGCCAACCTGGACCAGCTCGCCCGCTTCCTGTCCGACACCGTGCTGCTGACCGGCCACGGCTTCGAGCCGCCCGCCGCCGCGCCCTCCTGGGGCCACCTGGAGCGCTCCAAGCACCTCGCGGCCGAGGCGCGCACCGGCAGCGAGGTGGTGGCCCGTACGGACGACACGGGCGCCGCGACCGGCCCGCTGGTCGCCGTGCTCTACTACCGCGCCCACCACATGAGCGGCAACACCGGCTTCGTCGAGTCGCTGTGCGAGCGGATCGAGGAGGCCGGCGGCCGCCCGATGCCGCTGTTCGTGGCGTCGCTGCGGGCCCCCGAGCCGGAGCTGATCGAGGAGCTGCGCGCCGCCGACGCCATCGTGACGACCGTGCTGGCGGCGGGCGGCACCAAGCCCGCCGAGGCGTCGGCCGGCGGCGACGACGAGTCCTGGGACGCGGGCGCGCTGGCCGCGCTGGACGTGCCGATCCTCCAGGCCCTGTGCCTGACCGGGCCGCGCAGCGCCTGGGAGGAGAACGACGAGGGCCTGTCGCCGCTGGACGCCGCCAGCCAGATCGCGGTGCCCGAGTTCGACGGCCGGCTGATCACCGTCCCGTTCTCCTTCAAGGAGACCGACGAGGACGGCCTGCCCGTCTACGTCGCCGACCCCGAACGCGCCGCCCGGGTCGCCGGCATCGCCGTACGCCACGCCCGGCTGCGCCACATCGCGCCCGCCGACAAGCGCCTGGCGCTGGTGCTGTCCGCGTACCCGACCAAGCACTCCCGCATCGGCAACGCGGTCGGCCTGGACACTCCGGCGAGCGCGGTGGCGCTGCTGCGCCGCCTCCGCGAGGAGGGCTACGACTTCGGGGACGAGCCGGTGCCCGGCCTGGAGTCCGGCGTCGGCGACGAGCTGATCTACGCGCTGATCGAGGCCGGCGGCCACGACCAAGAGTGGCTGACCGAGGAGCAGCTCGCCCGCAACCCCGTCCGCATCCCCGCCGCCGATTACAAGCGCTGGTACGGCACGCTGCCGCAGGAGCTGCGCGAGCAGGTCGAGGAGCACTGGGGCCCGCCGCCCGGCGAGATGTTCGTGGACCGGAGCCGGAATCCGGACGGCGACATCGTGCTGGCGGCGCTGCGCCGCGGCAATCTGCTCATTCTCATCCAGCCGCCGCGCGGTTTCGGTGAGAACCCGATCGCGATCTATCACGACCCGGACCTGCCGCCGTCGCACCACTACCTGGCCGCGTACCGCTGGATCGCCGCCTCCCAGGAGGACGGCGGCTTCGGCGCCGACGCCATGGTCCACCTGGGCAAGCACGGCAACCTGGAGTGGCTGCCCGGCAAGAACGCCGGCCTGTCCGCCGCCTGCGGCCCGGACGCGGCCCTCGGCGACCTGCCGCTGATCTACCCGTTCCTGGTCAACGACCCGGGCGAGGGCACCCAGGCCAAGCGCCGGGTGCACGCCACGCTGGTCGACCACCTCGTGCCGCCGATGGCCCGCGCCGAGTCGTACGGCGACATCGCGCGCCTGGAGCAGCTGCTCGACGAGTACGCGGCGATCTCCGCCATGGACCCGGCCAAGCTGCCCGCCATCCGCGCGCAGATCTGGACGCTGATCCAGGCCGCCAAGCTGCACCACGACCTCGGCCTGGAGGAGCGCCCGGACGACGAGGGCTTCGACGACTTCCTGCTGCACGTCGACGGCTGGCTGTGCGAGGTCAAGGACGCGCAGATCCGCGACGGGCTGCACGTCCTCGGCGGCGCGCCCGCCGGTGAGGCGCGCGTCAACCTCGTCCTCGCCATCCTGCGCGCCCGCCAGATCTGGGGCGGTACGTCCTCGCTGCCCGGCCTGCGCGAGGCGCTGGGTCTGGACGAGTCGGCCGCGACCCGGACGACCGCCGACGCGGTCGAGGAGCAGGCCCGCGGCCTGGTGCAGGCCATGGACGACGCGGACTGGGACCTGGCCGCCGTCGAGCGGGTCACCGCGGAGCTGCCGGAGGCACAGCGCGAAGCGGTCGCCGCGATCCTCACCTTCGCCGCCCGCGAGGTCGTGCCGCGCCTCGCCGCCACCACCGACGAGATCGACCACGCCGTGCACGCGCTGGCCGGCGGCTTCGTCCCGGCGGGCCCGTCCGGATCGCCGCTGCGCGGCCTGGTCAACGTGCTGCCGACCGGCCGTAACTTCTACTCGGTCGACCCCAAGGCGGTGCCGAGCAAGCTGGCCTGGGAGACCGGCCAGGCGCTCGCCGACAGCCTCCTGGAGCGCTACCGCACCGACCACGGCGACTGGCCGACCTCGGTGGGCCTGTCCCTGTGGGGTACGAGCGCGATGCGTACCTCCGGCGACGATGTCGCGGAGGCGATGGCCCTGCTCGGCATCCGGCCCGTCTGGGACGACGCCTCGCGCCGCGTGACCGGCCTGGAGCCGATCCCCGCCGACGAACTGGGCCGCCCGCGCATCGATGTGACGCTGCGTATCTCCGGCTTCTTCCGCGACGCGTTCCCGCACGTCATCGGCCTGCTGGACGACGCCGTACGGCTCGCCGCGTCCCTGGACGAGCCCGCCGACGTCAACTACGTCCGCGCGCACGCCCAGGCCGACCTGGCCGCGCACGGTGACGAGCGGCGCGCCACCACCCGGATCTTCGGCTCCCGCCCCGGCACGTACGGCGCGGGCCTGCTCCAGCTCATCGACTCCCGCGACTGGCGCACCGACGCGGACCTCGCCGAGGTCTACACGGTGTGGGGCGGGTACGCGTACGGGCGCGGCCTGGAGGGCTGCCCCGCGCGCGAGGAGATGGAGACCGCTTACAAGCGGATCGCGGTGGCGGCGAAGAACACCGACACCCGCGAGCACGACATCGCCGACTCGGACGACTACTTCCAGTACCACGGCGGCATGGTCGCGACCGTCCGCGCGCTCAAGGGCACCGCGCCCGAGGCGTACATCGGCGACTCGACGCGGCCCGAGACGGTCCGCACCCGCACGCTGGTCGAGGAGACCTCCCGCGTCTTCCGCGCCCGCGTGGTCAACCCGCGCTGGATCGAGGCGATGCGCCGCCACGGCTACAAGGGCGCCTTCGAACTCGCCGCGACCGTCGACTACCTGTTCGGGTACGACGCCACCACCGGCGTCGTCGCCGACTGGATGTACGACAAGCTGGCGCAGACGTACGTCCTCGACCCGGAGAACCGCGCCTTCCTCCAGGAGGCCAACCCCTGGGCCCTGCACGGCATCGCCGAGCGCCTGCTGGAGGCGGAGTCGCGCGGCATGTGGGCCGAGCCGGACAAGGAGACGCTGACGGCGCTGCGGGAGGCGTTCCTGGAGACCGAGGGGGACCTGGAGGAGAAGGGCTGAGGCCTGGAGAACCTCCGATACGACGGCGGAGCGCCGGACGGGCCGTGTGGGCCCGTCCGGCGCTCCGCCGGTTCGTACGACGTGTCCCGGGCTCAGCCCGTCGTGCTGAATCCCTCGCCGACCGTCAGCGTCACCACGCCGGGACCGGCGGCCGCCGTGTCGCCCGACTTCTCCGCCTTGACGTTGCCCAGCCGGGCGGCGAGCACCTTGGCCTGCGCCTCCATCGACGCGGGGTAGGTGATGGCCGTGTCCTTGGCGCCGGGCGCCGCGTTGCCGGTGGAGACCACCGTGAAGCCCAGCTTGCGCAGGTCGGCCGCCGCACCGGCCGCGTAGCCGGGCGTCCCCGTGCCGTTGAGGACCCGTACCTTCACCGAGCGCGCCGTGACGAGCTTCTTGGCCTCGGCGGCCAGCTTGTCCTTGCTGACCTCCTTGTCGTGCGCCAGGTCGCTGAAGAGGCCGCCGGCCTGCGGGTACTGCCACACCACGTTCGCCTTGTCGGTGGGCACGTCCGCCTCGCGCGGATAGTTCGGCACGGTCAGGAAGGTGAGCCGGTCGCTGGGGATGTCCTTGACCGTGGAGGCCAGCTCGGACAGCGGCTTGACGCCCGCCAGCTCGTTGTCGGTGGTGATCGACTTGGTGGCCGAGTCGAGGAACTCGTACAGCGCGCCCGGGCTGGTCAGCTTGGACTGCGCCTTCGCGCCCAGCGCCTTCATGAACTCCTGCTGGCGGCCGATGCGGCCGAGGTCGGAGCCGTCGCCGACGCTGTAGCGGGTACGGACGTAACCGAGCGCCTTCTCGTCCTGGACGTTCTGACAGCCCGCCTCCATGTCCAGGTGCGCCTTCTTGTCGTGGATCGCGGTCTTCGGGCAGACCTCTATGCCGCCCAGCGCGTTGACCATGCCCTTGAAGCCCTGGAAGTCGACCGAGACGAAGTGGTCGATGCGCAGCCCGGTGTTCTTCTCGACGGTCTTGATCGTGCAGGCCGCCGCGCTGGCCACGTCCCCGCTCTCGCCACCGATGGTGAACGCTTCGTTGATCTTGAAGTGGTGGGGCTTGGACTTCCGCCCCTTGCCGCTGTCGCAGGACGGGATGGACACCCAGGAGTCCCGCGGGAACGAGACGGCGGTGGCCCACTCGCGGTTGGCCGCGATGTGCAGCACCATCAGCGTGTCCGACTGCATCGTGTCGAGGTTCTTGCCGTACTTGGAGTTGGCGCCCGCGCGGCTGTCCGACCCGACGACGAGGATGTTCTTGGAGCCGGGGCTGAGATTGGCGGGGCGGTCGCCGCCGAGGCGGCTGCCGACGTCCGCGCCGTGGATGTTGCCGTCCAGCTTGAAGTAGACCCAGCCGCCGACACCGGCCGTGATCAGCAGCAGTACGCCGATGACGCCACCGGTCCAGGCGACGATGCGCCCGCGCCGGGTCATCCGGGCCTTGCCGGGCTTGCGCCCCCGGCCGGAGCCGGAGCCGGAGCCGGCGGCGCGGCGGGAGCGGCCGGAGCCCGAACGGTCGGCCCGGCGGGCGGCGCGGGAACCGGCGGAACCCGCGGTGCTGTCGGGGCCCACGGGGCCGGAAGTGGCCGGAGTGCCGGTCTGGCCGGAGGATGCGCCCCGCCGGGGCCGGTGCCTGTCTTGCACGCTCTCATGGTCCTTCTGGTGCGTCAGATGCCCGCGCTCGGCAGAACGAGAATCCGGTCGGGGTCGTACGGAAACCACTGCGGGCAACTGCCGCCGCTGCCGCGCATCGTACGCAACCGGCACCACAGTTCGCCTGCCCCGTCCCGCCACCAGGCGCTGACCCGGCCCAACTCCCACTTGCCGTCGGAGTGTTGCAGCTCCACCGGCTGGTAGACCCACTGCACCTCCGCCTCGGGAGGAGGGCCGCCTCCCGGCGGGGATCCGGACCTCGTCGTCATCTCCCCCTCACGCCACGCCCGTTGCGAACGTTTCGGGCACTCTACAGGCCGGATCTACAGGGCTGTAGAAGCGATGGGGTGTGGGGCGGATCACATGGCGGGGGTGGGGTGAGACGGGGGTGAGGTGGGGTGGAGCGGAGGGGGAGGGAGTCAGGGGCGGGGGAAGGTGGCCGGTGCGTTCAGGCGGTCCCGCAGTCGCTCCAACGCGGGCCGGGCCTTACTCCATGGCACCCGGTCCAGTGTCCAGTGGTGGCTGAGCCGGTAGGCCCCGTCCACGGGCGGGTCTTCGGCACTGGCCGCGCCGATCCGGTGGCAGGGGTTGGAGAAGAGCGTACTCGCCGTGCGCGGTCCGGGCTCGCCGCGCCTGCTCCCCGGTATCGTGCGCCGCAGCCCCAGGGGCCGGTAGGCGTCCTCAGATGCGCTGAGGACACGTTCCGCCATCGTCCCGGGGACCACCTCGGCATACTCCCTGGGCGCCGCCGGCTCGTCCGTACTGCAGGCCGCCGCGCCCGGCATCACGAGGACCGGGACGGCTGCCGCGATGACGTGGCCGAGGGCGGACACCTTGGGGGCCGTACGGGGCCCGGTCCGGCCGGTGCCGGTGCGGTCTTCTCTCGCGGTCGTCACCGCCGCATCGTACGGAGCGTCTGTTCGCCGCGGGCCGGGCCGCCTTGAGGGCGTGTCAGAGCGGGGTGGCCGCCTTCAGGACGAGGAAGAGGGCCACCGACGCGTTCACCGCGGACAGGGCCGAGGCGGCGGTGCCCGCGGCGGCGACCAGAGCGGCCAGGCCCGCCGGGGTGAGGGCGGGCGGCCAGCTGCGGGCCGGGGGCACGGGGTCCAGGAGGGCCGCCACCCGGCGCGGTACGGGCCCCGGGGCGGCGAAGCCGGCCAGCAGCGGGCTGGGCGTGGGCCGGGAGGCCAGCGCGGCCTTGCCGACCGCGCGCGCGGTCAGCCGCCGGTCGCCGACGGTCCGCGCCGCCTCCTCGTCGGCCCAGCGCTCGGCGCTGAAGGCGACGGCCGTACGCAGCGGCAGCAGCAGCGGGTTCGCGCAGCCGGCCAGCCGTACGGCGAGCTGGTAGCGGTGGTGGCGCTCGGCGAGGTGGGCCCGCTCGTGGGCGAGCAGGGCGCGGCGCTCGTCCCTGTCCAGGCTGCGCAGCATGCCGCGGGAGACCGCGATCCGGCCGGGGCGCGCGGGCCTGCCGGGGCGGGCGGGCAGGCCGGGTACGGCGTAGGCGTACGGGGTGTCGTCGGGCAGTACCGCCAGTTCCGTGGCGGACGGCAGGCCGTCCAGCGCGCGGTGCGTACGGGAGCGGACGCGGTAGTGGCGGCGCAGTTCGGTGCCGCAGGCCGTCAGGACGGCGGCGAGCCCGGCGATCGCCGCCGTACCGGCCACCTCGGCGAACGGCACCGCGGCCCGTACCTCCGGGTCCGACCAGCCGTCGGGCAGCGGGTTGCCGGGAAGCTGGGCGGTGCCCACCACCATCAGCAGCCCCAGGCACAGCGTGCTGCACACCCCGAGGACCACGGCCAGCGCGGTCAGCAGGCGGGTGGTGCTGCGCGGGTGCAGGTGCTGGCCGGCGAGCCGGGCGATCGGCAGCGCGGTCAGCGGCAGGACGAGCGGGAGGAAGACGAAGACACCCATAGGTCAGTCAGTCTCCGGAGCTTTCGGGGGCTCCGGGAGTCGTGGGGGCTCCGGGAGCGGCGGGGCCTTCGGGAGTCGCCGGGCTTTCGGGAGTCGCGGGGGCTCCCGGAATCGCGGGGCCTTCGCGGGTCATGGGGCCTTCGGGAGTCGCGGGGGCTCCCGGAATCGCCGGGCCTTCGGGGGGCGCGGGGCCTTCGGGAGCGGCGGGCTCCCCGGAATCTCGGGTTGCTGCGGAATCCCGGGTTGCCGCGGAACTGCGGGCTGCCGCGGGACTTCGGTCCGCCGCGGAATGCCGATCTGCCGCGGGGTCCTCGTCGGTGGCGCGTTCCAGCAGGGTGCGCAGCAGCTGCTCGTCCTGGGCGGAGAGCGCCGAGACGAAGCTGGCCAGCACGGCGTCCCGGTCGGACTCGCTGTCCAGGACGCGGCGCATGCGCAGGGCGGCGAGCCCGGCCTCGTCGGCGGCCGGGGTCCACGCGTAGGACCGGCCGACGCGTTCCCGGGTGACCGCCTTCTTGGCGTGCAGGCGGGAGAGGATCGTCATCACCGTCGTGTACGCGAGGTCGTCGCCGAGGTGGTCCTGCACCCAGGCGGCGGTGGCGGGCCCGGGCGCCTGGTGCAGCGCGGCCAGTACCTGCGCCTCCAGCTCGCCCTGGCCCCGGCGGCGCGCGCGGTCGCGCCCGCCGGGATGGCCGCCGAAGGGATCCCCGTTCATTGCCGTCGCCTCCCGTTCGTACCGCACGCCCCGCGCGGCGGGGGCGTCGCCCGATCCTACTGAGCGGTCCGGGAACGCGGACCGGTTCCCGTTCGTCATGCTCTACAGCACTGTAGATTTTGTGGCCCGCCGCACAGGGGAGGCCACACCCCGACCCGGGAGGAACATCCATGGGAGTCTCGCTGGCCAAGGGCGGCAACGTCTCGCTGTCGAAGGAGGCACCCGGCCTGACCGCCGTGACGGTGGGCCTCGGCTGGGACGTCCGTACGACCACCGGCGCCGATTACGACCTGGACGCGAGCGCCCTGCTGTGCAACGAGTCGGGCAAGGTCGTCTCGGACCGGCACTTCGTCTTCTACAACAACCTCACCAGCCCGGACGGCTCGGTGCAGCACACCGGCGACAACCTCACCGGTGAGGGCGAGGGCGACGACGAGTCGATCAACGTGAACCTGGCCGGTGTGCCCGCCGAGGTCTCCAAGATCGTCTTCCCGGTGTCCATCCACGACGCGCAGACCCGCGGCCAGAGCTTCGGCCAGGTCCGCAACGCGTTCATCCGCGTCGTCAACCAGGCCGACGGCAACGAGCTGGCCCGTTACGACCTGACCGAGGACGCCTCGACCGAGACCGCCATGGTCTTCGGCGAGCTGTACCGGCACGGCACGGAGTGGAAGTTCCGCGCGGTCGGCCAGGGCTACGCGTCCGGGCTGGCGGGCATCGCGGCGGACTTCGGCGTCAACGTCTGATCCGTTCCGGTGCCACGGTAGCCACGGTAGGACCGTGACCGGTACGGCGGCGGGCCCGCGGCGTGTGTGCCGCGGGCCCGCCGCCGTGTGCCGGGTGGGGGAACCGGCTCAGAGGTCGAACTCGGCCGGCGGGATGTCCAGCGCGTAGCAGACCTCGCGCACCACGGCCTGCTCGGTCTTGTCGAAGTCGCCGTCGGCGCCGCCGATGACGATGCCGATCTGGATGACGGCACGCGCCTCGACCGGCTTCTTCTTCACCTTGCCGATCTCCTGCATGAGGCCGACCTTGCCGAAGTCGAAGTCGGCGGTCAGCTTGTCCAGGTAATCGTCGAAGCGGCGGCGCAGGTCGTCGGCGGAGAAGTTCTGCAGCACCTCGTTGGTGGCGATGAGCTGGGCCACCCGCTGCCGCTCGGAGGGGTCGACGTGTCCGTCCGCGGCGGCGACGAGCGCGCACATCGCCATGCTCGCGTCCCGGAAGGCGCCGCTCTTCAGGTCGTTCTTCTTCGCGACGAGCTGGTTCTGCATCGTCTGGGCGGAATCCTTGATCCGGTCCCACAGAGCCATGTGGATCTCCTTGTCGTTCCCGCGTGGTGCCACGCATCGCTGCTG
The DNA here is from genome assembly GCF_040679095.1 of Streptomyces sp. NPDC052496. NCBI lineage: Bacteria > Bacillati > Actinomycetota > Actinomycetes > Kitasatosporales > Streptomycetaceae > Streptomyces > Streptomyces sp. NPDC052496. The sequence goes on along the minus strand of NZ_JBFAUH010000003.1, from coordinate 36,275 downwards.
GTCGAGCTCTGCGCGGTCGAGTGCGTCGAGTAATGCGCAAGCAAAATCTACAGGCTTGTAGATTTCCGCGGGACACCGGCTGTCGGGGTGGGTGGGGCCGGGTGCCGGGGTGGGCGGACCGGCCGCCGGGGTGGGCGGACCGGTGCGTACCGGGTGCGTACGGGTGCGGACCGGGTGCGGACCGGGTGCGGACCGGGCGCGAACCGGTCGCGGACCGGGCGGTCATGGCAGGGCGGGCGGGCGGTGCGCCTTCTGGGCCGGAACGTGCGGAGGGCCGGAGCGTCAGCCCCGGCCCTCCGTATCCCCCGCTTCCCCCGAAACGCCCCCCTCGGGCGATTCAGCCGGTCAGGCCGGCGCCTGGCCGGTCAGCGCAGCCGCAGTGCGGTGCGGATCGTGGTGAACAGCTGCGTCTGGTCGGTGACGCCCAGCACGCGGTACGCCTGCGGGCCCTGCGCGGCGATGCGGACCTGCGTACCGGTGTGCTCCTGCGACTTGCCCGGCGTGTTGGTCGAGTAGTTGACCTTCAGCTTGCCGCCCTCGTCGGTGACGAGCGTCGAGGACAGGCCGGGCGGGTTGGCGTCCAGCGGCACGATCTGGCTGGAGTGGCCGTGGTCGGCGGTGGTGACGACGAGCGTGTCGGGGTGCTTGGCGGCGTAGTCCCGGGCCACCTTGACCGCGCGGTCGAACGCCGCGGTCTCGCCGATCTGCCCGCAGGGGTCGGCCGCGTGGTCCTGCTTGTCGATCGAGGCGCCCTCGACCTGGAGGAAGAAGCCCTTGTCCCGGCCGTGGCCGCGCTGGGACTGCTGCTTCTTCTCCAGGAGCTGGATGGCCTTGGCCGCCTGCTCGTCCAGGGCGGGCGTGCCCTTGGGGCGCTGCGGGTTGCCGGTGGTGCAGCGCTGCGCGTCGGTGCCGCCGACGGCGGCGGGCTTGCCGGTCCACTCCACCGGCACGTTGCCCGGCGCGAACAGCCCGAGCACCGGCTTGCCGCCCGCGACGCTGCGGACCCGCTTGAGCCCGTCCCGGTCGGTGACGATCTGGTAGCCCAGCTTGCGGGCCTGCTCGGCCACCGTCAGGCCCTTGTACGGGCCTTCGGTGATCTTCTGGTCGAAGCGCTGCTTGCCGCCGCCGAGGAGCACGTCCACCTTGTGGTTCACGCTCTGCTCGGCGATCGAGCCGGGGCCGCCCTTGCTGATCTTGTCGGTGGGGCACTTGGCCATGTCGGCCGGGCCCTGGCAGCTGCGGTCGGTGGCGTGCGAGGCGAGCACGGCCGGGGTGGCGTCGGTCAGCTCGGCGGTGGTGACGGAGCCGGTGGCGTAACCGTTCTTCTGCGCCAGCTCCAGGATCGTCGGCAGCGCCTTGTCGGTGTCCGGCGTCTTGGATATCCGGCCGTTGACCGTCTTGTGGCCGGTGGCCCAGCCGCTGCCGCTGGCCGCGGAGTCCGTGACGTAGTCCGGCTTCTTGTGCTCGTCGACGGCGTACGTGGTGTACGTGCCGGTCATCGGGAACTTGTCCATGTTCAGCCGGCCCGCGGCCCCCACGGTGTAGTCCCGGGCGAGGGTGATCTCGCTGTCGCCCATCCCGTCACCGATCAGCAGGATGACGTTCTTCGCCGCCCCGCCCCGTACCGCCCGCTCCGCCTGGTGCTCGGACCCGAACGCGGCGGCTCCCGCGGGTACGGCGGCGGCGGTGGCGAGCACCACGGCGGCACCGGTGATGACGCTGCGGCGGGACAGGCGCAGTCTTCGCATGAGTTCTCCTCTTCGCACGTCGGCCGGATGCCGACGCAGCGAAGCCCACCAGCCCACGGTGAACCCCAGGTGACCAGCGCGCGGCGTCTCGGACGCCGCCACGTCAACGGGCGGCGTCCGTCGCGCGGACCGTCCACCGTCCTGCCGTACGCGCTCTCCGGGCACGTCCACCGGGCCTGCCGTACGCGCTCCCCGCACGCACCCACCGGCCTGCCGTACGCGTTCCCCGGACGTGTCCACCCGGACCGCGCTTCCCGCCACTCGGGCGGTCCGATCGGTTGAAGTCGTCCCGGTTCGGCCGACCGGGTGGTGTTCATCGGAAGAACGGCGAATCGCGGTCGTCGGTCCTCGTCTTCCTGCCGCGCCTACACATCATGAGGAAAGTACGCAAATCGGTCATCGGGACAAGCGTCTCAGCGGCGCTGTGCCACCGCTTCACCGCGGCGCCGCCCCGAAGGCCCCGAACCATCGCAGGACCGAGCAGAGAAGAGAGGGATCATGGCCGCCACCAAGGTCACGAGACTCTGGACCGCCTTCACCGTCGTCATCCTCAAGTTCCTCGCCGCGCTGGGGTTCCGCACCCCCGCCACGGCTTCCTCCGCCGCCTTCACCCCGTACCCCGCCCCGGCCGAGGGGGCGACGCACGGCACGGCCGCACAGCTCGCCGCCGGGACCGCAGGTGTCGGCGGTGCCTCCGGCCGCCCGTACGGGGCGGGGGAGGCAGCCGCGCCGCCGCCCGGCAACGGGCCGGACGCGGCGTGGCAGGCCGCGGACACCGAAAGCCCGGACCGTGAAAGGGACTTCGGGTTCGCGCCGGACGCGCCGCTGTTCGCCGCGGCCCGGATGATGTACGGGCGAACCCTGCCGCCGACGATGAAGCAGCGCATCCGCGCCGAGGCGCACGGCGCGGCGCCCAGCTCCCGCTGCGTGCAGTCCGACGCCTTCGACGCCCCGTACACCGGCCCCGTGGGCGCGCCGCCGGCCCGCCCCGCCGCGGTCCCGTCGGCCCGCGGCGCGGTGCCTGCCGCCCGTCGCCCCGAGCGCGTACTCTGCCCGGCCTGAGCCGTATCGCGTGCGTGCTCCCGAGCGGAGCCGCTCAGGTGCCGGAGTGACTGGTTTACGGCTCAGGGACCGGCTTGCGGGGCAGTGACCGGCTTGCGGGGCAGTGACTGGCCTACGGGGCAGTGTCCGGCTTGCGGGGCAGTGACCGGCTTACAGGTCGGCGACCGGCTCCCGGACCAAGGACCGGCTCCTGGATCAGGGACCGGCTCCCGGATCAGGAACCAGCTCACACACCGGTCTACGGATCGGCGTCCGGCCTACGGATCAGTGCCCGGCCTACGGATCGGCGTCCGGCCTACGGATCAGCGTCCGGCCTACGGATCAGTGCCCGGCCTACGGATCGGCGACCGGCCTACGGATCAGCGTCCGGCCTACGGGACGGCGACCGGCCTACGGATCGGCGACCGGCTGACGGATCTACGGAAGCGGCCTCCTGGCGGCCTCGTGAGTGAGGTCGAAGTCGAGGCGGCGTTCCCGGTCACCCGTGGCGAGTGTGACCCGGTCGGCGTGCGGCGGGAAGCCGGCGGCCGTCAGGGTGTAAGCACCGCCCGCGAGGCCGGTGAAGGCGAAGGTGCCGTCCGGTCCGGTCACGGTGTGGACGGTGGGGGAACCGTCCTGGCCCTGAAGCGTGACAGTGGCGTCCGGAAGCGGGCGGCCGTGCGGATCCCGTACGGTGCCGCGGACGGCGGTCTCCGGGACGAGCCGGACATCCTGCCGTTCCGGTGTGCCGGAGGACAGCAGTGAGCGCGCGTGCGGGCGGTGGCCGACGGCGCTCAGTACCAGGGTGAAGTCCCCGGACGGAAGTCCGGCCAGCTCCCAACTGCCGTGCGGATCGGCTGTCGTGGTCGCCACGACCTCGCCGTACGCGTCGGTGAGCACCACGCGTCCGCCGGCGAGCGGTGTGCCGTCGGTGCCTCCGAGGAGGGTGCCGTGGACGCGGCGGGTGCCGGGCCGGGACGAGGTGACGTGGACGGACGCGGGCGTGGTGGCGCCCGCGGTGTCCGTCCGGGCTGCCGTACCGGTGGGTGCGCCCTGCTCCGCGCCCGCCTGGGCGACGATCTCGAACTCCCCGTTCTCCGCCCCGCTGCGCGCGAGCAGCTGGGGCCGTGACGCCGCGCGGGGCGACGGGAGGAACGCCGCCAGGGCGAGGCCGACGACGACCGCGCCGGTGGCGATGACGAACGAGGTGCGGAACCCGGCCATGGTCGGCACCGACACCGCGCCCGCCGGGGCGGACATGTGGGCCAGCACCATGCCGATCACCGCGCTCGACACGGACGTTCCGATCGAGCGCATCAGGGTGTTGAGGCCGTTGGCGGCGCTGGTCTCCGAGGGGTCGACGGCGCCGACGATCAGGGCGGGCAGGGAGGAGTACGCCAGGCCGATGCCCGCGCCGACCACGACCGAGATGATCACGGTCTGCCAGGCCGCGCTCATCAGGCCCAGCCCGGCGGCGTACCCGACGGCGATGATCAGCATGCCGAGCATCAGGGTGGCCTTGGGCCCGCGCCGCGCGGATATCCGGGCGTACACGGGGGCGGTGAGCATCATCGTCAGGCCGAGCGGTGCCACGCACAGACCCGCCACCACCATCGACTGGCCCAGGCCGTACCCGGTCGACGTGGGCAGCTGGAGGAGCTGCGGCAGGACGAGCGAGATCGCGTAGAAGGCGACACCGACCATGATGGATGTGAGGTTGGTGAGCAGCACCTCGCGCCGTGCGGTGGTCCGCAGGTCCACCAGCGGCGCGGCGACGCGCAGTTCGAAGAGGCCCCACAGGACCAGGACGGCGATCGCGCCGCCGAACAGGCCGAGCGTGGTGGGCGAGCCCCAGCCCCAGTCGCTGCCCTTGGTGACCGGCAGCAGCAGGCAGACCAGGCCGCCGGTCAGGCCGATCGCGCCGAGTACGTCGAACCGGCCGGTGGCCCGTACGGAGGTCTCGGGTACGAAGGCGACGCTGAGCAGCATGGCCAGCACGCCCAGCCCCGCCGCACCGAAGAACAGCGCGTGCCAGTCGGCCTGCTGGGCGACCAGGGACGCGGCGGGCAGCGCGAGGCCGCCGCCGACGCCGATGGAGGAACTCATCAGCGCCATGGCCGAGCCGAGGCGCTCGCGCGGCAGCTCGTCGCGCATGATGCCGATGCCGAGCGGGATGGCGCCCATGGCGAAGCCCTGGAGCGCCCTGCCCACCAGCATCGTGGTCATGTCAACCGTAAAGCCGCAGATCAGCGAGCCGGCGACCATGAACGCCAGGCTCGTCAGCAACATCCGGCGCTTGCCGTACAGGTCACCGAGCCGGCCCATGATGGGCGTGGCGACGGCGCCGGTCAGCAGCGTCGCCGTCATGACCCAGGTGGCGTTGCTCGGGGCGGTGGCCAGGAGGGCCGGCAGGTCCTTGATGACCGGTACGAGCATCGTCTGCATGACGGCGACGACGATGCCGGCGAAGGCGAGTACGGGGACGACGGCGCCGCTGCCGGTCCGCCGGGTGCCCTCCGGGGCCGCGGACGCCGCGGACGCCGCGGACGCCGCGGACGCTACGGGCGTTCCGGATTCCGCGGGCGCTCCGGGCGCTGCTTCGGGGGGATCGGGCAGGGGGTGCGCGGCGGTGGGCGCCGGTTCCCCGGCGCGTCGGTCCGTCGTCTGCGGCATATGTGCTGCCTCCGTGGGGTGCAAGTGGATGCCCCTTGAACGCTTTTGCTGCCGTGGACATTCCGCGGGCTTCTGAAAAGGCCCTGTACGGAGCTCCGTTCGCGCCCCGCGCCCCGTCAGGCGCCCGGTTTGCGGGTCATCGCCCAGGTACGCGGACCACCGTCCGGGAGCGGGTACTCGGCGGTCACCTGGAACCCGAGACGCTCGTAGAAGCGCACGTTGCGTATGTCGGAGGTCTCCAGGAACGCGGGCAGGCCGGCCGCGTCGGCGGCTTCGAGCCCGGGACGGACGACCGCGCCGCCCAGCCCACGGCCCTGACAGCCGGGGTCGACGCCCACCGATCCGAGGAACCACACCGGTTCGGTGGGGCGGTGCACGCCCATGGCGGCCTCCGCCCGCGCGGACACCTCGGCCCGGTCCCCGGCGATCTCCGCGAACCGCGGCCCGAGTTCCCGGAAGACATCACCCGCTCCGGCGGTCTCCGGTGTGGTCCACACGGCCACCGCGGCACCGTCGTCGGCCACCCACACGCGCCCGTGGTCCAGCCCGACGCGGGTGACGAACAGCTCGTTGAAACGGTGCAGACGGCCGGTGTGCCCGTCGGCCGCGAGGGTGTGCCGGGTGAAGGCGTAATCGGCGAACGCGCGGTCCAGCGTGTGCAGGATGCGGGGGAGGTCGTCGCGGGTGGCGGGCCGGACGGCGGGGGAGTGCGAGGTCATGGTGTCACCGGTTCGGTCGGGCGGGCGGCCTGGAAGGGCGTAGGGCGTAGGGCGTAGGGCGCGTCGTGCACGGCGTACGGCAGGGGTGTGACCACCGCTCGGTCATGTCTTCCCGCAACTCAGGTAAGGGCACCGGGCGCGGCTCCGCAAGCGCTTAAGGCGAGAGGAGTCTGGTCCGGCGGCCCCGTCCAAGGCGCCTAGCCCCGCACGCAGTTCACGACGCCACCGTCAACGCACACGGCACCCGGAAACCGACGATCGTGGGCCCGCCCGCCGGGCTGCTGATGCTGAGCGTGCCGTCGAAGGCGGCCAGCCGTCGCTGGATGCCCGGAAGGCCGCTGCCGGACTCCAGCCCCGCGCCGCCGTTGCCGTCGTCGGTGACGGTGACGGCCAGCACGTCGGCGCGGTACTGGACGTCGATCAGGACGCGGCGCGCGCCGGAGTGCTTGGTGGCGTTGGTGAGCAGCTCGCACACGGCGAAATAGGCCGCGGACTCCACGGCCGGCTCCGGGCGGGACAGCAGGTCCGCGGTCACCTGGACCTGGAGGCGGCTCTCCAGCGCGAGCGAGCGTACGGCGTCCACGAGGCCGCGGTCGGCGAGCACCGGCGGGTGGATGCCGCGTACGAGATCGCGCAGCTCCTCCAGTGCGCGCAGGGAGGCGTCGCGGGTCTCGGCCAGCAGCGCCCGGACGGCTTCCGGGTTCTCGTCCAGGAGTGATTCGGCGGCGCCCAGCTTCATGCCCATGGCCAGGAGCCGCGCCTGCGCCCCGTCGTGCAGGTCGCGCTCGATCCGGCGGATCTCGGCGGCGGAGGAGTCGACGGCGTCGGTACGGGTGCGGGCCAGGTGTGCCACCCGCAGGCCCATCTCGGCCTTGGCGGTGGGCGCGAGCAGGGAGCGGGTGATGCGGGCGTGCAGGCGCAGCACGTACGGGGCGATCAGCAGCGCTACGGGTATCTCGGCCAGGCCGAGGCCGCCGGCGATCCAGGCGGTCTCCTGGCCCCGTACGGGGACGAACAGGTACCAGGTGCCGTCCCAGACGCCGGTCACCGGCTCCCAGATGAACGGCAGCGTCATCCCGAAGAGGCCGTGCACGAGCATCGCGAACGGGAGGAGCGCCAGGAGCCCGGTCACGGTGACGGCGCACTGCGCCCACAGCACATCGCGCCAGGTGGCGCTGTCGGCCAGGAGCGCTGAACACCTGCGCCAGGCGCCCTTCCAGCCACCGCCCGCGCGGGGCACGGGCCGGTACGGGTCGCCGACCGGCACCCCGGTGTGACCGGTCAGGCGGCGCTGAGCGGTGGCGGACCAGCGCAGCGCCGCGATCAGGCCCGGTATGAGGAACAGGCCGAACCCGAGGAGGGCCAGGGACATGCCGATGACCACGAACCAGGCGAGGAAGACGGCGAGCAGCCCGAGGAAGAACATGCTCAGCCCGCGGCCCATGGCCAGCCAGCCGGCGCTCAGCCAGTTGTGCCCCTGATGCACATCCTGAGCAGCAACGGCAGCGGCAACGTCACCGCCGCTACCGAGGGCATCACCAGTACCGCGGCTACCGCCGCGACCACCCGCAGCGACTCCGCCACCACTGACGCCGCCGTTCGAACCTTCGCTCATGTCACTCGTCTCCGTGCCGGTGCTCGCTGCTCGGCGCCCGTGCAGGGCTGGCCCAGGACCTGTGCAGGGCTCGTGCAGCTTCGTACGCCTTCATCGTCCGCCGCGCGGCGCCGCCGGGCAGTGGTGTCAGCCCTACCTTTGAGCCGCCGCATCGGACACCCCCGCCCGCGCCGGGTCGTTGTGCACATACGTCAGGTACGCCAGGACCGCCTGCACCCGGCGGTTGTCGTCCTTGGACGGCAGCAGCTGGAGCTTGCTGAGGATGTTGTTGATGTGCTTGTCGACGGCTTTGCCCGTGACGAACAGTGAAGCGGCCACGGCGGCGTTGGACCTGCCCTCCGCCATCAGGCCGAGCACCTCCAGCTCGCGCGGGGTCAGCCGGTCCAGTGGCTCGCGGCGTGCCCCGTGGTGCAGGAGCCGTTCGACGACCTTGGGGTCCATGGCCGTACCGCCGCCCGCGACGCGGCGGACCGCCTCGATGAACTGGCGGGTGTCGAGCACCCGGTCCTTGAGGAGGTAGCCGACCGATCCGGCGCCGTCGGCGAGCAGTTCGCGCGCGTACAGCTGCTCCACGTACTGCGAGAGCACCAGGACGGGCAGGCCGGGGACGCGGCGGCGGGCCTCCAGCGCGACCTGGATCCCCTCGTCCGAGAAGGAGGGCGGTAATCGTACGTCCACGATGGCCACGTCGGGCCGTTCGTCGAGCAACGCGCGCAGCAGCTCGGGCGCGCTGCCGACGGACGCGACGACCGTGCAGCCGTGCGCGGTCAGCAGGTGTTCCATGCCCTCCCGCAGGAGGAACAGGTCTTCCCCGAGGACGACACGCATCTTGGGCCTCCCCCCGGCGGCAGCCGTTCGTGGGCGTTGTCCCCGCACAGCGCCGCTACGGTCCGGACCTTACCGCCTGCCTCTGACACCCCCGGGACAACCCGGCAAAGCAGCAGCGAACCCGGCAAACCGCCGTCGTACTTCCTGAAGTCACCCGCCGACAGCCATGGAGCAGCGCCTGCCTGGCCGACGGCGCGGCCGCCAAGGCCCTCTTCAGCAAGGACGCGGACACGGTCCGCCCCACAGCCAGTACGGCGAGGATCATGGCCGTGCCCGTGGTGCTCGACGCCAAGGGCGTGGCTCGACAGCAAGGACCGGTACGCCGACGCCGCCAAGCTGCTCGACCACGGCTTCGGCGCCACCAAGGCGAAGACGGCGGTGCCGTCTCCGTCGCGGCACTGAAGTGATGCGCGCCCGGACGTTTCCGGTGATGCGGTTCATGCGTATCAGGGGATACCGGCCGGCCGGGCGAACGTACGGAATGGTGAACCGGTCGAATTGCCGGTCGTGCAAGGGACCGTATTCGTCTGGGCGGCTCTTTTCCTGAAGTGTGGAAATGGAGAGGGGAATGCACAGTGCGGGGGCGGGATCTCGGGTGGGAGGGGGTGGGACAGGAGCGGAAGGGCGTCGCGAGGCGGCTATACGATGCCGTGTGTGACGAGCGACCGGGACAGTTCAGAGCGGCCATCGAGTGCGCAGGGGGCGGCGAGTACCCGGCGTCCGCGGGAGCTCGGAGCGAAACAGCGGCCGGTGTCCGCCTTGCGGTGCCTGCGCGGGGAGCTCGTGGACTTCTCGCCACGGCCCCTGCCGACTCTGCGCCGGTCACGGAACCGGGTCCTTCGCCAGCTCCCCGTCGTCCTCGTCGCGCTGGTCACCCTCTACCTGTGCATACCCGGAACGGGAGTGGTCGCGGAGCGGCTCCAGCTGTCCTGGCCGGTGCCGGCGCTGCTCGCCTGCGTCCAGGCGGCGGCCGTGCCGCTGAGCCTGGTGAGGCCGGTGGCCGCCTGGTGGCTGTCGCTCGCGGCCATGGTGCCGTATCCGCTGGTGCTGGAGGCGCTGGGCACCGTACCGGCCACGGATACGCCCTGGCCCTGGACGGACCCGGGGCTCCTGGCGCATCTGACGGTGACCCTGGTCGTCGCCTGGCGGGTCAGCGCCCGGCTGTTCGTCACGCAGTGGCTGCTCACCCTGGCCGTCGGCGGGGTGCTGGCCGTGGTGCTGCGGCCCGAGGGCGCGGGGCAGGGGCTGTACTCGTTCGGGATACTGTCCGGGGTCGGACTGCTGCTGCTGGGCGCCGTGCGCGGCCGCAGAGAGGCGCAGCGGCAGCTGCGGCGGCAGGAGAAGCTCACCGAGATCGAACGGTTCCGCCGGACCTTGCTGGAGGAACGGGCGCGTATCGCGCGGGAACTGCACGATGTCGTCGCCCATCACATGTCCGTCGTCGCGGTGCAGGCGGAGGCCGCCCCGTACCTCGTCGCCGATCCGCCGGAGGCGATACGGGAGAGCCTCGGCAGCATCCGGCAGAATGCGCTGGCTGCCCTGACCGAACTCCGGCACATTCTGGGCATGATGCGGTCCGATGCCCCCGGCGCGGACGGTAATGACGGCAAATACGTGCCGCAGCCGAGTTTGCTGGATCTCGACGAATTGGTCGGCAATGTCAGGGCGGCCGGACTGACCGTCGAGACGGAAATACGAGGTACGGCGCGGGCCCTGCCCCATCATGTCGAGCTCTCGGCGTACCGCATCACTCAGGAGGCGTTGAGCAATGTGCTGCGCCACGCGCCCGGCGCACAGGTCAGGGTGGAGCTGACCTACGGGCAGCCGGACCTGGGGGTTCGGGTGATCAACAGCCCGGCTGCCCCCACCGTGCCCCGCCAGAGCGGCAAGGGCCACGGAATCCTCGGTATGCGGGAACGGGCCTCCATGCTCGGTGGCACGCTGCACGTGGGGCCCATGAAGGACGGCTGGTTCGAGGTGCGGGCCCTGCTGCCCACCGGTGAGAGTGAGGACGCATGACGATTCGAGTGGTGATCGCCGATGACCAGGCCATGATCCGGGGGAGCTTCGCGGTCCTGCTCAACGCGCAGCTGGACATCGAGGTCGTCGGTGAGGCGGGCAACGGCGCGGAAGCCGTCACGCAGGTGGACGACCTGGCACCGGACGTGGTGCTGATGGACATCCGGATGCCGGTGATGGACGGCCTGGAAGCCACCCGCCGCATCACCGGCAGCGGCAGCCCGACCAAGATCCTCATGCTCACCACCTTCGATCTGGACGAGTACGTGTACGAAGCGCTGCGCGCCGGGGCGAGCGGCTTCCTCCTCAAGGACTCCTCGGCCCATGAACTCGCCGCCGCCGTACGGACCATCGCCACGGGCGGCGCGCTGCTCGCCCCGACCGTCACCAAGCGGCTGATCGAGGAGTTCTCGAAGCAGGGCACGGCGCGCGCTCCCCGCCGGGACCGGGTGGCGGACCTGACCGAACGGGAGACGGAGGTGCTGAGCCTGATCGCCCAGGGCCTGTCCAACGCCGAGATCGCCGAGCAGCTCGTCATCGCCGAGCAGACCGTGAAGACTCACGTCGGACGCATACTGGTCAAGCTCGGGCTGCGTGACCGTACGCAGGCGGCGGTGTACGCGTACGAGGCGGGGCTGGTGGTCGCCGGGGAGTGAGACCCCGGCCCACCGACACGGCCCGTCGCGTACGGGCCGCCGGCGGCACGTCATACCTGAGAGCCAGTGCGGAGAAGAGCTCTCAGGCGGGATGCCGTGCCGGCCGCCCGGGCACTAATTTCTTCCCGAGTCCTTCGCGAGCCCTCCCCGGCACCCGCCCCTCTGGTGACGTCCGGCACACGATGCCGCCCGGCGCGGCCGTGGCGCCCGTTCCCGCCCCTTTCCGGCAGCGGTGATAACCCCAGGGGTCTCGAACCGATATCTAGCCAATAATGCGGCGACTTAGCGTCGTCTCCGGCCATTGCACAGGTGCTGAAGAACGTCCGTCCGGGCGTTCGCGATGGAAGGTAAGGCGAGTGAAGGTTCGGCAGGACGGGCAGCCCAGCGCGCCCGCGCATCGGCATACGACTGCCGCCCCCGTGTCCGACCGGGAATTCTGGCAGCGGGTGCTCGCCGAAGGCGGGTACACGCCCGTACCCAGGTGGTCCGCCGTGGACGCCGCCCCGGAGGCCGTCGCGGAACACCGGGCTCCGGTCCCGGCCGCGACCGCGCAGGCGGTGCGGCAGCTCGCCGACGACCTCGCCACCACTCCCGGCACCGTCCTCCTCGCCGCCTGCGCACGAGTGCTGGCGGCCCTGACCTCCGACTCCGCCGTCGTGGTCGGCTACCTGGACGCCGACGGCGCCGCACCGCAGGCGCTGCCCTGCCCGGTGCCGGTGGCCGACGGCTCGTGGCGGGCCCTGCTGGGCACCGCCGCCCGGGCCGCCACCGACGTGACCGGCCGGCCGGGCGCGGCCCTCGCGGAACTGCGCGCCGAGACCGGCCGTACCGATGCTCTCTTCGACACGCTCGTGGTCGCGGGCCGCGCCCCGCGCGCGGCCGACATGGCCCCGGAGACGGTGCTCGCCGTGGGTGTGGACACGACCGGCACGCAGCCGGAACTCGTCCTCGGCCACCGCCCCTCCGTGCTGGACGGCGACCAGGCCGGGCGGATATCCGGCTACCTGCTGGCCGCCCTGGAGACGCTGTCCCACCGCCCCGAGGCCGGTCACCACGAGTGGACTCCGGTCTCCGCGGCGGAGGCCGCCCACCAGATCGACGGACTGGCCGGCCCGGAGCGCGAGCTGCCCGACCGCCGGGTCCACCAGCTCTTCGAGGAGCAGGTCCGGCTGCGCCCGCAGGACATCGCCGCCGAGCAGGGCGCACGCTCCTGGACCTACGCCGAGCTCAACGCTCGCGCCAACCGCGTCGCGCATGCCCTGCTCGCCCAGGGGCTGCGCGACGAGGACGTCGTCGCCGTGGTCAGCGAGCGCAGCCTGGAATGGCTGGCGGCCGTGCTCGGTGTCCTGAAGGCGGGCGGCGTCTACCTCCCCGTGGAACCGCACTTCCCCGGCGACCGCATCGCCGACATGCTCACTCGGAGCGAGTGCCGCCACGTCCTGGCCGAACGTGACGCCTGCGCCGGGCTGCCCGAGGCGCTGGAGGCCGCGTCCGGTGCCCGCGCGCACCACCTCGACGACGTACTCGCCGCCGGCCACCCCGACACCGACCCGGGGCTGCCCGTCGCCGCCACCCAGGCCGCCTACATCTACTTCACCTCCGGCTCCACCGGCAGGCCCAAGGGCGCTGTCTGCGAGCACGCGGGGTTCACCAACCACCTGCTCGCCAAGATCGAGGACTTCGGGGTCCGCGAGGGCGGGGTGGTGGCACAGACCGCTCCGCAGTGCTTCGACATCTCGCTGTGGCAGCTGGTCGCCGCACTCGCCGTCGGCGGCCGCACCCACATCGTCGAGCAGGCCGCCGTCCTGGACGTGGCGCGCTTCGTCGAGACGCTGGAGAGCGCCCGCGTCGAGGTCGCCCAGGTCGTGCCCTCCTACCTGGAGGTGGTGCTGACCGAACTGGAACGCCACCCCCGCGAACTGCCCCACCTGCGCTGTGTCTCGGCGACCGGCGAGGCCCTGAAGAAGGACCTGGTGGCGCGCTGGTTCGCCACCCTCCCCGGTGTCGCGCTGGCCAACGCCTACGGGCTGACCGAGACCTCCGACGACACCAACCACGAAGTCATGCGCGCGGTACCCGCGCAGGCTTCGGTGCCGCTGGGCCGCCCGATCGCCAACGTACGGATCTACGTGGTCGACGAACTGCTGCGCCCGGTGCCGCTCGGCTCGCCCGGCGAGATCGTCTTCTCCGGTGTCTGCGTGGGCCGCGGCTACGTCAACGACGAGGAGCGCACCCGCGCGGCGTTCGTGCCCGACCCGCACCACCCGGGCGCCCGGATGTACCGCTCCGGCGACTTCGGCCGCTGGCTGCCGGACGGGCGGCTGGAGTTCCTGGGCCGCCGGGACGCCCAGGTGAAGATCAGCGGCTTCCGCATCGAGATCGGCGAGGTGGAGAACCAGCTGCTGCGCGTGTCCGGGGTACGCGACAGTGCCGTCGTCGTCACCGGCGAGGACGGGAACAAGCAACTGGCCGCCTTCTACACCGGCGCTCAGGAGCTGCCCGCGCAGACCATCGGCAAGGAGCTGGGCGCCGCCCTGCCCGAGTACATGGTCCCCGGCCGTTTCCACCACCTCCCCGCCCTGCCGCTGACCCCCAACGGGAAGATCGACCGCAAGGCGCTGACGCGTACGGCGGACGAACTCGGCGCGGTCGAGGGCGAGGTCCGGGCCCCGCGCACGGACAGTGAGCGCAGGCTGGCCGCTCTGTGGGCGGACGCCCTCAAGCTGCCCGCCGAGGCCGTCGGCCGGGACACCCACTTCTTCGAAGCCGGGGGCACCTCGCTGGCCATGCTGCGGCTCGCGGTCGCACTGGACCGCACGGTGACACCCGCGGAACTGATGGGCCGGCCGGTGCTCGCCGACCTCGCCGCCCTGCTGGACGAGCGGGCCACCGGGAACCCCGGAACGGCCTGACACCCCAGGAGCCCGCCCCTGATCCGGCCCCGGTGGCCGGCCCCCCTTCCTGCCGCGTACGGCCACCCCTGCCCGCACGCCGCCAGACCGCCCAGAAAGGCAACCCGATGACGGCCACGACCGACGGCATCACGACCGGCGCGGCACTTCCCGACGGCTGCGTACCGACCCTCGAAGCGGGGCGCACCCCCCTGCTGCCGGTCCCCGGAGCGGTCTTCGAGACGCTGCCCGGCCAGGCCGTCCGGGACCTGGTCACCCAGCACGGCGCGCTGCTCGTGCGCGGCCTCGGGCTGCGAGCCCCGAACGACCTGGCCAGGGCCGCACGGTGGCTCGGTGTGACTCCGGTGGCCGAGCGGGAGGGCTTCGCCGGCCGCACCGACCACGGCGACGGTGTCTACTCCTCGTCCCACTGGCCGGCCGACGAGCCGATGTGCATGCACCACGAGCTGAGCTACGCCGCCGAGGTGCCCTCCATCGCTCTCTTCGGCTGCCTGACCGCGCCCGCCTCCGGAGGCGCCACCGCGGTCGCCGACGCCCGGACGCTGCTGCGCACCCTGCCCGCCGACCTCGTCGAGCGCTTCGAGCGCGAGGGCTGGCTGCTGGACCGCGACTACCGTGAGGTGGGCGTCAGCTGGGCCGAGGCCTTCGGCACCCAGGACCGCGCCGAGGTGAGCGCGTACTGCGCCGCCCACGCCATCGAGCACGAGTGGCTCACCGACGACGTGCTGCGTACCCGCCAGCGGCGGGCCGCCGTGGTGACCCACCCGGTCACCGGGGAGCGGCTGTGGTGCAACCAGATCGCGTTCCTCAACGGGCTGACCATGGACCCGGCCGTGCGGGAGTACCTGACCTCCTTCTACGGCCCGGACGCGCTGCCCTTCAACACCCGTCTCGGTACCGGCGAGCCCATTTCCGAGGACGTCGTCGAGACCATCAACGCCGCCTACACAGCGGCCACCTCGCGCGAGCCCTGGCAGGCCGGTGACCTCCTGGTCGTCGACAACCTGCGGATGGCGCACAGCCGCGAGGCATACGAGGGCGACCGCGAGATCGTGGCGCTCTTCGGCGACCCGGTGCGCCTCACCGGCCACGTACGTACCGACGTACCGCCCCGCCCCGCGGTCGCCTGACCGTCCACCCTGCATCTCTTTACGGAGCTTCTTGATGTCCCAGCAGCACCTGGCACCGTCCTTCTCGGTGATCCCCGGAGCACAGGTCAGCCAGGTTCTCGACGGCCGTGGCCGGGAAGTGGTGGACCTGATCGAAGGTGCCTACCGCCTGCACGGCGAAGGCGACACGGTCAACCCGCCGTCGTACTTCCTGCGCTTCCCCGACAAGCCTTCCGCACGCATCATCGCGCTGCCCGCCTCCATCGGCGGTCAGGTCGGCACCGACGGACTGAAGTGGATCTCCAGCTTCCCGGAGAACGTGGCCGCGGGCATCCCCCGCGCCTCCGCCGTCCTCGTCCTCAACGATCACGAGACCGGATACCCGTTCGCCTGCCTGGAGAGTTCCATCATCAGCGCGGTGCGCACCGCCGCCTCCGCGGCGCTGGCCGCCGACCGGCTCAGCGCCTCCCGCACCCGGCCCACCCGGATCGGCTTCTTCGGCGTCGGGCTCATCGCGCGGTTCATCCACCGTCTGCTCGGCGAGACCGGCTGGAGCTTCGACGAGGTCGGCGTGCACGACCTGTCCGCCGAGCACGCGGCCGGCTTCAGCTCCTACCTCGCCGAGTCCGGCGAGACGGGCCGCGTCACCGTCCACGACACCCCCGAGGACCTGATCCGTTCCTCGGACCTGATCGTCTTCGCCACCATCGCGGGCACCCCGCACGTCACCGACGCCGGCCTGTTCGCCCACAACCCTCTGGTGCTGCACGTCTCGCTGCGTGACCTCGCGCCCGAGGTCGTGCTGACCGGGACCAACATCGTCGACGACGTCGAGCACTGCCTGAAGGCGAACACCTCCCTGCACCTGGCGGAGCAGCAGGAGGGGAACCGGGATTTCGTCCACGGCACGCTCTACGACGTACTGAGCGGGAAGCTGAGCCCGGCCGCCGACCGGCCGGTGTTCTTCTCCCCCTTCGGCCTGGGCGTTCTCGACATCGCGCTCGGCAAGCACGTCTACGACGCGGTCCGCGAGGCGGGACAGCTGAACGTCGTCGACGACTTCTTCCACGAGATGCGCCGCTACGGCTGAGCCGTCCCTCGCAACAACGCCCGGAAAGCCAGGGAGGTCTTGTGCCGATCATTTCGGCTCCCCAGGAGTACAACGAGGAAGACCTGTACGTCGACCTCGACGCGGTGCTCGGTATCCCGCTGCACCTGAAGTGTGAAGGCTTCAACTTCACCGGTTCCGTCAAGCAGAAGGCCGCCCTGGCCATGGTGGAGGCCGCCGAGGAGTCAGGAGCGCTCACCCCCGGGTCGATCCTGGTGGAGTCCTCCTCCGGGAACCTGGGCGTCGCCCTCAGCATCATCGCGGCCAGTAAGGGCTACGGCTTCGTCTGCGTCACCGATTCGCGGTGCAACCTCGCCTCCAAGCGGCTGATGAACGCGTTCGGGGCCGAGGTGCACACCATCACGGAACCGGCCGAAGACGGCGGCTTCCTGGGCGCGCGCATCGCCCACGTCCGCGCGCTCTGCCAGGAGGACGAGCGGTACGTCTGGCTCAACCAGTACGTCAACGAGGCCAACTGGCAGGCGCACCACCGCCACACCGCGCCGGCCATCGCCCGCGCCCACCCCGGCCTGGACGTCCTGTTCGTCGGCGCCGGCACCACCGGGACGCTGATGGGCTGCGCCCGCTGGTTCAAGAGCAACCGCCCCGGCGTGCGCATCGTGGCCGTGGACAGCGTCGGCTCGGTCGCCTTCGGGCACCCCCCGGCCCCTCGCATGATCCCCGGCCTGGGCACCGGGGTCCGCCCGCCGCTGCTGGACGAGTCCTTCATCGACGACGTGGTGATGGTGCCGGAACCCGACACCGTCCGGATGTGCCACCGGCTCGCCGCCCGCGGCTTCCTGTTCGGCGGATCCACCGGAACGGTCGTCAGCGGCGCCGCACGGTGGCTGGCCGAGCAGACGGACGGCGGACGGCTGGACGCCGTGGCGATCGCTCCCGACCTGGGAGAGCGCTACCTCGACACCGTCTACCTAGCCAACTGGGCGCAGGGGGTCTACGGCTCCGACGTGCTCGACACCGCGCCCCGCCCGCTGACCTCGCTGTCGTGACCCGGCCACCCCTGACCACCACGCACCGAAAAGACCCAGAAAGAGGACCCCGGACATGAGCACCAACCCGTTCGAGGACAACGACGCCCGCTATCTCGCCCTGGTCAACGACGAGGGCCAGTACTCCCTGTGGCCCGCCTTCGCCGAGGTTCCGGCCGGCTGGCGCGTCGCCCATCAGGAGAGCAGCCGCGAGGAGGCGCTCGCCTTCATCTCCGAGCAGTGGACCGACATGCGCCCGCTGAGCCTGGTCCGCGCCATGGAAAACGCCGGCTGAGCGCCGTACAGCCGCCGGACCGCGACGACACGCGCGCGGGTCCGCCTCCCCGAACGTTCCGCCAGAAGGTGAAGCATCGATGACTGTGGTACTGGAGACCGGCGCACAGGCGACGGTCGTGACGATAGCGGGCGATGACGCCGCTCGGACCGATCTGGTCGCCCGGCGGCTGTGCCGGGCCGCAGACGGCAAGGTGGACAGCCACGAGTGGGTCGCCGCCGCCCGCCAGGAGTGGCACGAGCTGCCCTCCGGGCTGCGCACCCCACTCGGCGAGTTCCGCAGGGACTCCGGGCGCAGCGGCGTCCTGCTGATCCGCGGGCTGCCCGTGGACAGCGCGGCGCTGCCCGACACCCCGTCGACCGCCGACTCGGTGCAGCGGGAGGCCGCCGTCTCCGCCGCGCTCCTGACGATGGTCGCCTGCGGCCTCGGCGACCCCGCCGCGTTCCGTCCGGAGAAGGCCGGCGCGTTGGTGCAGGACGTGGTCCCGGTGCCCGGCAAGGAAGACTTCCAGGGCAACGCCGGGTCGGTCATGCTGACCTTCCACAACGAGAACGCCTTCCACCCCCACCGGCCCGACTACGTCATGCTGCTGTGCCTGCGCGCCGACCACGAGAAGGTCGCCAGGCTGCGTACCGCGAGCATCCGCGAGGCGCTGCCCCTGCTGAGCGAGCAGACCCAGGAAGTACTGCGCAGCGCGGAGTTCCACACCGCGCCGCCGCCGTCCTTCGGCGGCTCGGCCGGCGGGGACACCGCACCGCAGCCGGTCCTGACCGGTGCGGCCGAGGACCCCGCGCTGCGCATCGACTTCGCCGCCACCAAGCCGCTCACCGCCCGCGCAGCCCAGGCGATGGCCGAGCTCCAGGACGCGTTCGACCGGACCTCGCTGAGCACGGCGCTCGAAGCCGGCGACCTGGCCATCGTCGACAACCACGTCACCACGCACGGCCGGTCGGCCTTCACCCCGCGCTACGACGGCAAGGACCGCTGGCTGCAGCGGACGTTCGTCCTCAAGGACCTGCGCCGCTCCCGCGGCCTGCGGCCCCAGGACGGCTACGTCCTCGACTGAGCGGCTGCCCGGGTGCCGCCGCCACGGCGGGCGGCACCCGGGCGGCGGACAGAACCCTACGGAAAGAACCAGGACCTCATGACTCCTGCCATCCTGATCGAGGATCTGGCCAAGAGCTACGGTGGCAATCCGGTGGTCAGGGGCGTGAGCCTCCAGGTGCCCGCCGGCCATGTGCTCGGGCTGCTCGGCCCGAACGGAGCGGGCAAGACCACCACGGTCAAAATGGTCTCCACCCTGATCAAGCCCGACCGCGGCCGGGCATTGGTGTGCGGCTTCGACGTGGTGCGACAGGCTCGCGAGGTCCGCTCGCTGATCGGGCTCACCGGCCAGTACGCGTCGGTGGACGAGGACATCTCCGGCTGGGAGAACCTCTACGTCATCTCCCGTCTGTTCAACCTCCCGCGCCGCAAGGCCCGGGCACGGGCCGATGAGATGCTGGAGCGCTTCGGGCTCACCGAGTCCGGCGCGCGGCCCGTCGGCGGCTACTCCGGCGGCATGCGCCGGCGCCTCGACCTGGCCGCCAGCCTGGTCGGGCAGCCCCGTGTGCTGTGTCTGGACGAGCCGAC
The DNA here is from genome assembly GCF_040679095.1 of Streptomyces sp. NPDC052496. Taxonomy (NCBI): domain Bacteria; kingdom Bacillati; phylum Actinomycetota; class Actinomycetes; order Kitasatosporales; family Streptomycetaceae; genus Streptomyces; species Streptomyces sp. NPDC052496. The sequence goes on along the minus strand of NZ_JBFAUH010000003.1, from coordinate 16,931 downwards.
CACCGGACTCGACCCGCACAGCCGCAACGCCCTGTGGACCGAGGTACGGCGGCTGGCCGACCTGGGCACCACCGTGCTGCTCACCACGCAGTACATGGAGGAGGCCGAGGCGCTGGCCGACTCCCTGGTCGTCATCGACCGCGGGCAGGTCATCGCACGCGGTGGGACCGAGGAGCTGCGCGCGCGCCTGGGCGGCCAGGTGCTGTGCGTCCGACCGCAGAAGGCGGTGGACGCCGCCGCGCTGCGGCAGGCCTTGGAGGACCGGGGACACACCGCCACCGCGGTCGACGAGGAGACCGGGGAGATCCGGCTGCCCCTGTCCGGCGACGGTGCGGAACTGAGCGCCGTGGTCCGGGCGGTGGGGCAGACCGACATTCCGCTCGCCGGGCTGAATGTGCACATGCCCAGCCTGGACGAAGTATTCCTGACGCTGACCGGGCCCGGCGGGGCTCCGCCGGCGCAGGCCGACGTACTGCCGGCGAGGAGCGCGGTGTGAGTTCACAGACCATGGCGGAGAACACCGCGACCCGGATCCCCCTCGCGCGGGGGCTGCGCCCGCTGGTACGCCACTCCCTGGCGCTCACCCGCCGCAACCTGCGCAAGGCGATGGCCAGCCCCGGCCAGATCATCGATGCCACCCTGATGCCGGTGACGCTGTCGCTGGTCTTCATCTACACCTTCGGCGGTGCCATCGCCGGGGACAGCGCGCAGTACCGGCAGTACCTGATGCCCGGCATCATGGCGCTGACCATCACCACGACCTGCCGCACCTCGGGCATCGCCTTGAACACGGACTTCACCAGTGGAGTGATGGACCGTTACCGGTCGATGCCGGTGGCCCGCTCGGCCGTGCTCATCGGCCGTATCCTCGCCGACGCGGTCCGCGTCCTGGCAGGCCTGCTGATGGTGCTGGCCTTCGGGTTCCTCATCGGCTTCCGGGTGCACACCTCCGTCGCCGCCACCGCGGCGGCGATCGGCATCCTGCTGCTGTACGGGGTGGCGCTGTGCCTGCTGCAGGCGTTCATCGGTCTGGCCGCGCGGGGGATGGAGACGGTGCAGAGTGTGAGCACCCTGGCGATGGTCCCGCTGCAGTTCGGCAGTTCCATCTTCGTCGCACCGGGCACGATGCCGTCCTGGCTGCGGATCGTCGTAGAGAACAACCCGATGACCATGGTCGTCGACGCCGCCCGCAACCTGATGGTCGGCGGCCCGGTCGCCCATTCGGCGACGATGGCCGTGCTGTGGAGCCTCGGCTTCATCGCGGTGTTCACGCCTCTGTGCGTGCGGACGTACCGTACGCGCAAGTGACGCCGCCGCCATGACGAAGGCCGGTGGGCGGGGACTGGTGTCCCGCCCACCGGCCACGGCCGTCCTGGGGATCAGACGACCTCGAAGCTGCGGAGAAGGAAGATGGGGCCCCAGTAGGGGCTGGCGTCCACCGACTGGCCCGGCTTGACGACGCCGGGCTTGTCACCCTTGCAGTCGGTGCCGGTGTAGACCTTGATCGTGCGGTCGGTGTGGTTGGTCACCGTGCCGCGGCCGTGGTAGTAATCGGCGATGGTGTAGCACTTGCCGTTCTTCGGGTTGGTGACGTTGCCCTCGCCGTTGATCCCGTGGACGTCGACGTAGCCGGTGGCGGCCTGGGCGGCGCCGGCGCCGGCGAACAGGGCGGCTGCGGACAGGGCGGCGATCACGGAGGCGCGGCGGCGCGTGGTGCGCATGTCTTCTCCTCAGGCTGGTGCTGCGGGAACGCCCGGGGTTCCGGGCGACGTCCGTGACCGTAGAGGGGGCGGGTATTTCTCCGTTATCCACCCGTTTCCCTACCGAGTGGCCCGGTTCCCGACGAAGCCGCTCGCCCGGGGCTCCGTCGGGAACGGCCCGGCGGCCGCGGCCGCCGGGAGGATCAGACGACCTCGAAGCTGCGGCTGTAGAAGATGAAGCCCCAGCTCTCGCTGGCCCGGTAGGTGGCGCCCGGCTTGACGACGGCGGGCTTCTCGCTCTTGCAGTCGGGGGCGTAGTAGACCTTGATGGTGCGGTCGGTGTGGTTGGTCATCAGCAGCCGGCCGGAGTTGTACCCGTCGGAGACGTTGTAGCACTTGCCGTTCTTCGGGTTGGTGACGTTGCCCTCGCCGTTGATCCCGTGGACGTCGACGTAGCCGGTGGCGGCCTGGGCGGCGCCGGCGCCGGCGAACAGGGCGGCTGCGGACAGGGCGGCGATCACGGAGGCGCGGCGGCGCGTGGTGCGCATGTCTTCTCCTCAGGCTGGTGCTGCGGGAACGCCCGGGGTTCCGGGCGACGTCCGTGACCGTAGAGGGGGCGGGTATGCTTCCGTTATCCACTCGCTTGCCGGTCAAGTGGCGCGCCGGGCCTGCGGTGTTGGCGCAGCCGAGGCGGCAGTGGGCCCCTGCGCCGAGGCGCGGTCGGCGCTCACCGTGCGCCCGACGGCGGGCCCGTCATACCTGAGAGCTACCTCCGCAGTGAGCTCTTGAGGGTGACGCGCGGGAGGCCCGCGAAATCTACCGTCTTTCCTGTTACCGAAGTGAACAGGAAGGGGGGTCTGGTGCGAGCGTCACGTTTGCGCCGCGCGTTCGCGGTCACCGTCGCGGCCGGCGCGATGGTCTTCTCCGTCGCCGGCGCCTCAGGCTCAGCGGCCAGCGGCATGCCCGCCGCGCCACGGCTGCCGGCCGTCACAGCGGACACGCTGGCCGAGCGGTACGACGCCAACCACGACTTCATCGAGAGGTCAGCGCGCGCCGCGCGACGGATGGGTGACACCGCCAGGGCGGGCCACCTGGCCGAACTCGGCGCCGCCGGAAGGCAATTCCTGTCCTTCGACTCGCGCGACGACGGCCTGGCCGTCGAGGTGCTGGGCGACCTGGCGCACGCCGACCGCGTCGTCGTGGTGGTGCCCGGCTCGGACACCACCATCGACACGTTCGACGAACTCGGCAGCCGCTACGCCGCGCTGGCCGGTGGGGCCCGCGCGGTGCGCGCCGAGATGCGCAGGCTCTCCCCGGGTACCGACGTCGCGGTGGTGGCCTGGCTCGGCTATCACGCTCCCCGTACCCTCAGCCGCGACGTGATCACCACCGCCCGTGCGCACGAAGGCGGTGCCCAACTCCGCACTCTCCTGGCCGGCGTGAAGGCGGCCAACCAGACGGCGCCGGTCACCCTGATGTGCCACTCCTACGGCTCGGTGGTCTGCGGCAGCGCCGTCGCGAGCGCCGCGGGCGGGGCCGCTCCGCTGGACAATCTCGCCGGGATCGCCGTCGTCGGCAGCCCCGGCATGGGCGTCCGGTCCGCGTCCGACCTCGCCGTGCGGGTGCCGGTGTGGGCGGGCCGGGGCGCGGACGACTGGATCGCCGGGGTGCCGCACACCAGCGTGAGCGTCTCGGGTGCGACGATCGGATTCGGCACGGACCCGGTCAGCCGTGAGTTCGGGGCGCGTTCCTTCGACGCGGGACAGGGCGGGCACAGCGACTACTTCAAGCCCGGCGGCCTCGCCCTGCGCAACCTCGCGCTGATCGGTCTCGGCCACGGCGAGGCGGTGTCCCATGGCTGACCTCCGGATACCCGCCGGGGTCCGGCCCGCGCGGCCGGTCACCGAGGCCAAGCCGGCCGGCGGCTCCGCCGGCACGGTCCCGGCCCGCACGGTCCTGGACCGGCTGCACGCGGCGGTCCTGCGGATCGACGCGGCCACACCCGCCGGGCGGGACCGGGCCGTCGACGTCCTGCGGGCGCTGGCGGTCACCGGTGTGGTGCTGGGCCACTGGCTGGTCAGCGCGGTGGTGCTGCGGGCGGACGGCCATCTCCTGGGTGACAGCCCGCTGGCCCACATGCCCGGGCTGACCCCCCTGTCGTGGGTGCTCCAGCCGCTGGCGATCTTCTTCCTCGTCGGTGGCCGGGTAGCGGCCCAGGGCTACGGCTCCGCGCGGGCGCGCGGTGTCGGCTACGGCGCCTGGCTGCGGCAGCGGCTGCGGCGGCTGGCCGGGCCGGTGGGCATGCTGTTCGCGATGTGGCTGCTGGTGCTGGGCGGCATGGCCGTGGCCGGTACCGCCCACGAGACGATCCACACGCTGCTCAACCTGGTGATCTCCCCGCTGTGGTTCCTCCTGGTCTTCGCGCTGCTGACGGTCCTCACGCCGCTGGTGCACCGGGCAGGCGTGGCGGCGGCGGTCCTGGGCGGTGGCTATGTCGTCGCGACGGACGCTGCCCGGATGGTGCTCGGCGACGGCGGCTGGGTCGACACGGCTCGCCAGCTCAACGTCCTGGCCGGGTGGCTGGTGCCCTTCGGTCTGGGCGCCGCCTGGGCCGCCGGCGGGTTCGCCCGGCGCCGGTACGCCGTCGCGCTGCTGGCCGGCGGTGTGGTGTGCACGGCAGGGCTGGTGCTGGGGTGCGGATATCCCGCGAGCATGGTCGGCGTACCCGGTTCGCAGATCTCCAACCTGAGCCCGGTCAGCCTCGCCGCCGTCACGTTCGGTCTGGCCCAGTGCGGTGGCGCGTTGCTGCTGTGCGGTCCGCTGCGGCGGTTGGTGGGGCGGCCGTCGCACCGGCCGGCGGGGAGCGTGGAGCCTGTGCGGCCGCGTGCTCGGCCGGGCCAGTTCCTCTGGGCGGCAGTGGCTGTGCTGAATCTCTCAGCAATTACGGTATTTCTCTGGCACCAAACGGCCATGCTCGCCGTTACCGTGACCACTCTCGGTGTCGGGCGGCCGTTGTTCGGATTGCACACCAACCCCGACGTACCGTTCTGGGCACTGGCCCGGTGCGGCTGGGTGCCGGTATTCGGCATCGTGCTCCTGGTGCTGTGCGTCGTTTTCCGCGAAGTGGAGAACCAAACCAGGCCCAGACGCGTCTATTCGACTCACGAGGCACCGGTCCGGGCTGCCTGAGAACCTCGCGGAAGAGGCACGAGCAGGCCCTTCCGGAATTCCTTGGAGAAGTAATGGAAGCAATGTCCGTCGATTCACTGCGCACTCTCTACGTCAAGTACGAGGCCGACCTGAGGAAGGTCAAGGACGCCCAGCGCAGCCTCCTCCAGGAGCGCGGCAAGGCCATGAAGGCCCAACTGGACGACGTCGAGGCGGAGATCACGTACATGCGGCTGCGGGAGCTGCGGCCCGCGAAGGTGGTGGAGATCGGGACGTTCTACGGCTGGTCCACCATCTGGCAGCTGAGCGCGCTGCGCGACAACGGCACCGGGCACCTGTACTCGTTCGACATCGTGGACCACGTGGTGCGCAACGTGCCGCGCGAGCTGGCCGAACGGTGGACCTTCACCAAGGGTGATGTCCGTGAGAACCTCGACCGGGTGCCCCGGGACGTCGAATACCTCTTCATCGACGCCGACCACGGTGCGCGCTTCGCCCGCTGGTACATCGAGAACCTCTTCCCGGCCGTGCCCGGCGGGACGCCCACCAGCGTCCACGATGTCTACCACGGGCGCCGCCCCAAGCCGTTCAGTGAGGGCTCCGTCATCATCAAGTGGCTGGCCGAGCAGGGAGTTCAGTTCTTCACGCCGTCCCCGGCCAAGTCGCCGGCCGAGTACGCGGAGATAGCCCAGATCAAGAAGGGCCTCGGGCTGGACGAGCCGGTGCGCGACAGCCGCGACAACCCCATGATCTTCTTCGACCTGCCCAGCCTGTAACCGTAGACCACCCTCCCAGGGCGCCCAACCCCCGCGCCCCGCGCCGCCCGTGCGGCGCGGGGCGGGGCGCCCGCTCGCGTGGCGGCAGTAGACAGTCCGCAGGCGCGGTGGCGAGGGGGAGATGGCTAAGTAGCGCATCAATTTTCCCCGGGCTCCGGGCGAATAGGCCGCACGTCACAGACCCCGACATCTCGGCGCCAAAGGCATGTTCGGAGACGCTGCCGCTCGGCCGGCCGCCGGGAATGCCGGGCGATTTGACGACCCTTTTGCCTGGCCTAGTGCAGTCTTCACGCAAATTTCGCCGGTTTTGACGTGATCTAGGTGGCAGAATTGCTCTAAGGTGATTCGGCTGTACGTTCGGTGCGGCGGGATGCATGGGGGGCATGTCATGGGGGAAGACCGTTCGCGTGCGGGCAGAACTGCGTTCACCTTGCTCGGGCCGCTGTCGGCGAAAGTCGGTGACGAGCCCGTCGCCATCGGCGGTCCCCGGCAGCGGGTGATCATGGCGGCGCTGGTCCTCGCCTGGGGGCGGGTGGTCTCCGTCGACGCGCTGATCGACGCGGTGTGGGGCGACGAGCCACCGGCCTCGGCACGCACTCAGGTGGCCATCTGTGTCGGTGCCCTGCGCAAGGCGTTCAAGGCCGCCGGCAGCGAGGGCCCGGTGATCGTGACCGCCCACCCGGGTTACCACCTGCACACCAAGAACAGCTCCGTCGACGTCCGTGAGTTCGAGAAGCTGATGGCCGAGGCGGGCGACAGCGCCCGCAAGGGATGCCTGGAGGACGCCAGCCGGCTCTACCGGCTCGCCCTGGACATCTGGAGCGGACGGCCGTTGAGCGGCGTGGGCGGACGGCTCGCCGAGGACGCGGCGACGCGGCTGGAGGCACAGCGGCTGGCGGCATGGGAGATGTGGACCGCCGTCGAACTCGACCTGGGCCGCCACCAGGAACTCATCCCGGTGCTGTCCGCCGTGGTGAACGACTACCCCCAGCACGAGCAGTTCCGGCACGACCTGATGCTGGCCCAGTACCGCGCGGGGCGGCGGGTGGAGGCGGCCGAGGGATTCCGCGCCTGGCGGCACGCGCTCGTCGAGGAGTTGGGCCTGGAACCGAGCCTGTCGATCCAGCAGCTGCACCACGCCATCCTCCGCGACGATTCCGGGCCGGTCCGCCCCGAGGAGACCGACCGCCCGGCGGCGGCTCCGGCTTTACCGGCCGAACTCCCCCCGGACATCCCGGCCTTCATCGGCCGGGAGGCAGAGCTGCGGCAGCTGGACGCCCTGCTGCCCGGCGACGCCACCGGGGCGGCGCCGTCCGCCGGCTTCGTCACCGGCATGGCCGGCGTCGGCAAGACCAGCCTCGTGGTGCACTGGGCGCACCGCGTCGCCGACCGCTTCCCCGACGGCCAGCTCCACGTGGACGTGGCCGAACACGTGCGGGAGCAGGGCCCGGACGCCACCCACGCCCTGCTCGGGCGTCTCCTGCGCTCCCTGGGCATGTCCGGCGAGCAGATCCCCGACGACCCCGGGGAGCGGGTCTCGCTCCACCGCAGTATCCTCGCCGACCGGCGTGTCCTGGTGGTGCTGGACAACGTCCGCACCCTCGAACAGGTCCGCTCGCTGCTGCCCGGCAGCGGCCGCAGCTGTGTCGTGGTGACCAGCAGGGAGCAGCAGGAGCACATGGCCGCCGTGCACGGCATGGTCCACGTCGCCCTCGGCCTGATGTCCGCCCCGGAGGCTTCCGCACTGGTCCGCCGGATCGCGGGCGAGGCACACGTGGACGCCGACCCCGAGGCCGTCGACGCCCTGTGCGCCCTGTGCGACGGACTGCCGCTCGCACTGCGGATCGCCGCCGCCCGCCTGGCCGGCAAGCCGCACTGGTCCGTACGCCACCTGGCCGCCCGCCTCGCCGAGCAGCCGCGGCGGCTGGACGAACTGTGCGCGGGCGGCCTGGAGCTGCGCTCCGCCTTCGACGCCGGTTACCGGGCCCTGCCCGCGGACCTGGCCCGCATGTTCCGCATGCTGTCCCTGCTCGACGTGCCGGACTTCGCCGCCTGGGTCGGCGGTGCCCTGCTCGACCTGCCCACCGCCGAAGCCGAGAAGCTGATCGAGCAGCTGGTCGACCTGAACCTGCTCACCGCTGTCGGTGTCGACGGCGTCGGCGCCGCCCGCTACCGCTTCCACAGCCTGCTGAAGCTGTACGCACGGGAACGGGCCGCCGAGGAGGACCCGGCGGAGGAACGGCAGGCCGCCCGTGAACGGGCCTGGCAGGGCTGGCTCACCCTCGCCGACGAGGCCTGCCGCCGCGAGTACGGCGGTGACTTCGCCGTACTGCGCGGCAGCACACCACGCCGGGCCATCGAGCCGTCCGTGACCGGCGCCCTGCTGGCGACACCGATCGCCTGGTTCGACGCCGAGCGGCCCGCGATCGTCGCCGTGGTCCGTCAGCTGACCGCACTGGGCGCGGACGAACTCGCCTGGGAGCTGGCGATGTCCACCGCGGTGCTCTTCGACACCCGCGTCGCCTACGACGACTGGCGGGCGGTCACCGAGAGCGCGCTGATGGCCGTCCGGCGGGCCGGTAACCGCCGCGGCGAGGCGGCCATGACCTTCGAGCTGGCCTCGGTGGAGATGCGTCTGCACCGCTACGACCGCGCCAAGGACCTGTTCAGGACCGCGTTGCGCATCTTCACCGACATCGGCGAGACCTACGGCCGGGCGCTGGCCCAGTGCGGCATGGCCTCGCTCGACCGGATCGACGGTGACCTGGCCGCCGCCATGGGCCTGGCCGAACAGGCCCGTGCGGTCTTCCAGGAGGTCAACGACCGTTCCTGCGAGACGCGCGTGCTGAGCCAGATGTCGGAGATCGAGCTGGACCGGCAGAATCCGGCGGCCGCGCTGGACCTGTCGATCCAGGCCGTCGAACTGGCCGGGCACACCGAGGAGACGCGCGACGCGGCCCGGGCCCTGTACAAGCTGGGCCTCGCCTACCTGCGCCAGGGCCGGGTCCTGGAGGCGGAGAACACCTTCCACCGTCTGCTGGACCAGGTCCGGGGCAAGTCCAACGCCCGCGGTGAGGCCTACGCCCTGCTCGGCCTCGGGGAGACCTGCATCACCGCCGGGCTGGCCGAGGACGCCTACCCCTGGCTGCTCCGCTCCTTGGCCATCGCGGAGCAGGTCGGTGACCTCATGCTGTTCGCCAGGGCCAATCTCCTGCTGGGCAGGTGCTCCCGCATGATGGGCCGGGTGCTGTGGGCGAGTCACTACCTCAACGTGGCCCGCCGGGCCTTCCGCCGGATCGGGCTGCAACCCGGAGGGCAGGAAGTGGCCGAGGAACTGGCACTGCTGCCCGGGAGCGGGACGGACGACGACCCACTACGGGCCTTCATGAGCAGTGCCTGCGCCGGGGCAGGACTCCCCGGCTGATCCGCACGCCCCGGACGGGGCGGGGCCCGTACGCACCGCGTCGAAGGGGGAGGCCGGCCCGCCGCCCCCTTCGACGCGTGGGGATCAGAGAGCCCCGGCCGCCTCTCCCACGGGCGCGGTGGCTCCTCGCGCCCGACCGATCCGCGGTGCGATGATCCGCGCCAGCTGCTCCGCCGGGCCCGGATCCAGCATCCGGGCGTGTTCGCAGTCCAGCTCGACGATCTCGATCCGGCCCGCCACGAACGCGTCCCACGCCTCGGGCACCACAGCCGCCAGGCGGTTACGGGTGGCCAGTACGAGCAGCAGGTCCGCGCGCAGCACGTCCGGCCGCCGCTCCGACGCCAGGTAAGCGTTGTTCACGCTCACCTCCAGCGCGGCGGTCCGGTGTGCGCGGTCCAGGTACCGCAGCTCGCTGTTGCCCTCCCCGTACCACTCGGCGATCTGGGCGCGCATCTGGTCCGGCGTCGGCTCCTCGGGCGCGTCCTCCGGAACGCCGTAGATCTCGCCGTACCCCTCGTACATCTGGGCGAGGATCTCCTCGCGGGTTCCGGTGCCCTGGCTGCCGGCCTCGGGCGGCGAGGTGTCCAGCACCGCCAGCAGCCCGATCTCCTGCGCGTCCGCCTCCAGCGCGGTGGCCACGGCCTGCGCCATGATCCCGCCCAGCGACCAGCCCAGGATGTGGTACGGGCCCTCGGGCTGCACCGCGCGGATCTGCCGGGCGTAGTCCGCGGCCAGCTCGTCCATCGAAGCGGGCAGCGGCTCCGTGCCGTCCAGCCCTCTGGCCTGCACGGCGTACACCGGGTGGTCGCTGCTGAGCGCGCTCAGCAGCGTCGAGTAGCGCCAGCTGAGGCCGGCGATGGGGTGGACGCAGAACAACGGGGCCGCGCTGCCGGAGGTACGCAGCGGCAGGATCACCTCGAAGGCGCCGCCGGCGGCCCCGTCGAGCTGCTCGCACAGCCGGGCCGGGGTCGGCGCGGCGAAGATGTCCCGCAGCTCCAGCGGACGGCCCAGCGCCTCACCGATGTCGTGCATCAGCCGGGTGGCGAGCAGGGAGTGGCCGCCGAGCTCGAAGAAGTTGTCGTCCACACCGACCCGCTCCACGCCGAGCGCCTCGCCGAACAGGCGGCAGACCAGCTCCTCCTGCGGTGAACGCGGCGGCCGGTACTCGCCCGTGGCGTGCTGCGCGGGTGCGGGCAGCGCCCGGTGGTCCAGCTTGCCGTTGGGCGTCAGCGGCCACCGGTCCACGAAGACGAAGGCGCCCGGCACCATGTAGGCGGGCAGCCGTTCGGCGACCTCGGCGCGCAGCGTGCGTGCCGAGAGGGCCGCCTGCCCGCCGGAGGGCTCGACGAACGCCACCAGACGCTGGTCACCGGGCCGGTCCTCACGCACCAGCACCACGGCGCGCTCGACCCCGGCACACCCGGCGACCGCCGCCTCCACCTCGCCCAGCTCCACGCGGAAGCCGCGGACCTTGACCTGGGTGTCCGCGCGGCCGCGGAACTGCAGCCGGCCGTCGGCGTTCCAGGCTGCCAGGTCGCCGGTGCGGTACATCCGGCTGCCCGGTACGCCGTACGGGTCGGCGACGAAGCGTTCCGCGGTCATGCCGGGGTTGGCCAGGTAGCCGCGGGCCAGCCCCCCGCCGGAGATGTACAGCTCGCCCTCGGCGCCCGGCGGTACCGGCCGCAGGGCCTTGTCCAGGACGTACATCCGGTTGCCTGCGATGGGCCGACCGATGACCGACGCCGCCGCCGCGTCCGGGACCAGGCGCTGCGCGAAGCTCACGTCACAGGTGCCCTCGGTGGGCCCGTACGCATTGATCAGCAACCGGTCGCGGCCCCAGAACTCGGCCAGCTCGGCGGAGAGCGGCTCCGCCCCGGTGATCATCGTGCGCAGCTCGGGCAGCTCCGTCCGGGGCACCTGCGCCAGTGCCGAGGGGACGATGAGCAGATGGGTGATGCGCCGCTCGGCGAGGAACGCGGCGAGCTGCGGGCCGGCCGGGGTGTGGCCGGGGACGACCAGGCATGCGCCGGACAGCAGGGCCAGGCAGAACTCCGCCACCGACACGTCGAAGCTGGGCGAGGCGCACTGCAGCACCCGGCTCTCGGGCCGCACCCCGTAGTGGGCCGACTGGTTGGCGGCCAGCGCGCCGATCCCGGTGTGGCTGACCACCACGCCCTTGGGGCGGCCGGTGGAGCCCGACGTGAAGATGACATAGGCGGGGTGGGTGACCCGCAGCGGGGCCCCGCGGTCGGCGTCGTCCAGGTCCTTACCGGGCAGCGCGGCCCGTTCGGCGGCCGTGGCCGCCTCGTCCGTCAGGAGCACGTCGAGGCCCGCGGCGCGCGGCAGCCGCTCCGCCAGTTCCGTGGTGGTCAGCAGCAGCACGGGCGCGCTGTCGGCCAGCATCGCGGTCAGCCGCTCGGCCGGGTAGCCCGGGTCCAGCGGCAGGTACGCCGCCCCGGCCTTCATGACGGCGAGCATGCCCTCCAGCATCTGCGCCGAGCGGGGCAGCACCACCGCGACGAAGCTCTCGGGACCGACGCCCCGGGAGACCAGCTGCCGGGCCAGCCGGTTGGCCCGCTCGTTGAGCTCGGCGTAGGTCACGGTGGCGTCCGCGTCCTCCACCGCGGGCCGCTGCGGTGTCCGCCGCACCTGTGCCTCGAACAGCTCGGGGAGGGTGGCCACCGGTACGGGTGTGCCCGCACCGGGCTCGCTCTGCAGGAGCGTCCGCCGCTCGTCGGCGGAGAGGATCTCCAGCGCGGAGACCGCGGTGCCGGGGTCGGCGGTGGCGCTCTCCAGCAGCCTGGTCAGCCACTCGGTCAGCCGCTGCACGGTGTGGGCTTCGAACAGCTCGGCGGCGTACTCCACGATGCCGTCGATACCGGCCGGCGCGCCCTCCCCGGTGTGGTTCTCGCCCAGGTTGAAGGCGAGGTCGACGCGGGCGTTGCCGGCTGCCTCGCCCTCGAAGGAGACCCGTACCCCGGGCAGGTCCAGCGATCCCCGCTCGTTGTTCTGGAAGACCAGGGTGACCTGGGTGAGCGGGGCGTGCGAGAGGTGGCGGCCAGGGTTGACGGCCTCCACGATCCGCTCGAAGGGCACGTCCTGGTGGGCGTAGGCGCCCAGGTCCGTCTCCCGTACCCGGGCGAGCAGGTCGCGGAAGGTCGGGTCGCCGGACACGTCCGTACGCAGCACCAGGGTGTTGACGAAGAACCCGATGAGGTCGTCCAGCGCCTCGTCGGTACGCCCCGCCAGCACCGCGCCGATGGGGATGTCACTGCCCGCGCCCAGCCGCGAGAGCAGCGCGGCCAGCGCCGCCTGCACGACCATGAACACCGTGACGTCCGACTGCTTGGCCAGCTCGGTGATCCGGGCGTGCAGAGCGGGTTCCAGGGCGAAGCGCACGCTGGAGCCGCGCTGCCCGGCCACCGCCGGACGCGGGTGGTCCAGGGGCAGCTGGAGAAGTTCCGGCACGCCGGACAGCCGCTCGGTCCAGTAGGCGAGCTGGCGGGCCGCCACGCTGTCGGGGGCCGACTCGGCACCGAGCAGCTCCCGCTGCCACAGCGAGTAGTCCGCGTACTGCACCGGCAGCGGCTGCCACTGCGGTGCCCGGCCCGCTGTACGGGACCGGTAGGCGGCGGACAGGTCGCGGGCCAGGGGGGCCAGTGACCAGCCGTCGCTGGCGATGTGGTGGGTGAGCAGATACAGCACGTGCTCACGCTCGGACACCCGGAAGAGCGTGGCACGCAGGGGAGCCTCGGCCGCCAGGTCGAAGGTGTGGCCCGCCGCTTCGGCCAGCGCCCCCGGCAGCTCCTGCTCACCCGACAGCTCGGCGAACTTCAGCCGGATGCCCGCCTCCTCGGGAGCCATGACGATCTGGCAGGGCTGCCCCGCGATCTCGGCGAAGCGGGTGCGCAGCACCTCGTGCCGCTCCACCAGGTCCGCGAGCGCGGCAGCCAGCGCGGCGCGGTCCAGGTCGCCGGAGAGCCGCAGCGGCAGCGGATTGTTGTACGCCACGCTGGGCCCGTTGAGCCGGAACGCGAACCACAGGCCGCGCTGTGCGTAGGACATCGGCACCCGCTCGGGACGCTCCGCCGCCACCAGCGGCGGGCGGGCCGTACCCGCCTGTGCCAGCTGTGCGGCCAGTCCGGCCACCGTCGGTGTCTCGAAGACCGCACGCACCGACAGCTCCACCCCGAAGGCGGTGCGGACCTGGCTCAGCAGCCGGATCGCGGTGAGCGACTGGCCGCCCAGGTCGAAGAAGCTCTCGTCCACCGAGGGGCACGGCCGCCGCAGCACCTTCTCGAACAGCCCGCAGAGGATCTCCTCAGCCGGCGTCTGCGGGCCCCGCGGGCCCTGGGCGGCCGGGCCGTCGTCCCCGGCGTCCGCCCCGGCACCGTCCGCCGCGGGCGCGGCGGCACGGCGGAGCGTCGACGGCAGGGTGAACTCCACGTCCCCGGCACTGCTGTCCGGAGCGGCCACGACAGCCGTCAGCACCTGGGTGAGTGCGGTGAGCACCGCCTGCGCCTCACCCTCGTCGATCAGGTCCGGCTGGTACTCCAGGTCGATCTCCAGGCGCTGACCGGCCAGCCCCGCGATGACCCGCAGCGGGTAGTGCGCGGCGTCGTGGCCGCCGGCCACCGCGACCCGGACCCCGTCGTAGGACGGGCGGGCCGCGTCGTCGTCCGGGTAGTTCTCGAACACCATGAAGGTGTCGAACAGGTCGCCGTGCCCGGCCATCCGCTGCAGGCGGCCCAGCCCCAGGTGGTGGTGCGGCAGCAGCGCCGCCTGTTCCCGGCGGAGCCGGTCGAGGTTCTTGAGCACCGACTCGGCGGGGTCCAGCCGCACCCGTACCGGAATGGTGTTGATGAACATCCCGATCATGGTCGTTATGCCGGGGATCTCCGGCGGACGGCCGGAGACCAGCGTGCCGAACACCAGGTCGTCGCGGCCGGTGAACCGGCTCAGCACCATGGCCCAGGCGTACTGGAGGAGGTGGTTGGCCGTCAGCCCGCGGTCGCGCACCAGGGTGCCCAGGGCAGCGCCGAACTCGGGGGACATCGAGGTCGTCACGCGCGCGGGCATGGCCGGCACCCGTGACGGGTCGGCGGGGAACGCCAGCGTCGGACCGGCCAGCCCGCCCAGGGCTTCCTGCCAGGCCCGTTCCGACTCCGCCTCGTCCTGCCGCGCCAGCCAGTCGAAGTAGCTGCGGTGCGGTGCGGGCCGGGGCAACGCCGAGTCGTCACCGTCCTCGTACAGCGTGAACAGCTCGCGGATCAGTACGGGGGTGGACCAGCCGTCCAGCAGCATGTGGTGGCTGGTCATCACCAGCCGGTGCCGCTCGGCGCCCAGCCGGACCAGGGTGAAGCGCATCAGAGGCGGCCGGCTGAGCGGGAAGCGGCCGGTCCGGTCGGCGGCGAGCAGCTCCGCCAGGCGGGCCTCGGCGTCCGCGGTGTCACCGGTGGAGAGGTCGGCCTCCTGCCACGGCAGCGGCACCTCGCGGTGGATCACCTGCATCGCCTGCCCGTTCTGCCGCTGCCGGAATCCGGCGCGGAGGTTGGGGTGGCGGCGGATCAGGGCCGCCACGGCGGCCTTGAGACCCTCCGGCCGCAGCGGGCCCTCCAGGTCGAGGACCATCTGGGTGTTGTAGACGTCGACCGCGTCATCGTCGTAGAGGGAGTGGAAGAACATCCCCTCCTGGAGCGGCGTCAGCGGCAGCACGTCTTCGAGCGCGGGCCGGTTCATCAGAGCATCCTCAGTTCTGCTTCGAGTTCGTCGATCTCCGCCTGGGAGAGACCGAGGGAGAGGTCGGAAGGGCTGTGGCCGCCGGCACCGGCCCCTCGGGCGTGGGCGGTCACCGCGTCCAGAGCCTCGAACCACAGCTCGGCCAGCTCCCGGACGTCCCCTTCCCGCAGGAGACCGGTGGCCCAGGACCAGGTGACCCGCAGCCGCGGGCCGTCGGCCAGGTCCTGGGTGAGCGCGTTGACTTCGACGGGGTGCGCCAGCGGCATCCCGCTGTCCCGCGGCGCGGGCGACGGCAGCCCGCTGACCATCGTCCACGGCTGCCCCGCACCGGCCTCCGCGTCCGTCGCCTCGAACCGGCCGAGGTAGTTGAACCCCAGCTGCGGGGCGGGGAGCTGGGCCAGTACGGGGCCCAGGCGCGGATTGAGGTGGCGCAGCAAGCCGTACCCCACGCCGTTGCCGGGCAGCGCCCGCAGCTGTTCCTTGACCAGCTTGAGGGACTCACCGACCGCCGGGCCGGCTGCCCGCACCTCGGACCAGTCCGCGGCGGCCGGGGCCAGCCGCACCGGGTACAGGCTGGTGAACCAGCCCACCGTGCCGGAGAGATCGGCCCCCGGGACGATGTCCTCGCGGCCGTGCCCCTCCAGGTCCACCAGTACGCCGTCCACGGCCTCGCCACGGCGCCGCCGCCATTCGCGCGCCGCCAGGGCGAACGCGCTCAGCAGCACATCGCCCACGCTCGCGTGGAACGCCGCGGGAACGGTCGTCAGCAGCGGTTCGGTGCGCTCCGGGGGCAGGGTCAGCTCCAGGTCCTGCGCGGTCCCGGCGGTGTCCTGGTGCGGATCCAGCTCCCGCGAGCCCAACGGTGCCTCGGCGACCGCCGGGGCGTCCGGGCCGGCCCCGGCGTGCCGGGACCACACGTCCAGCCCGGCCTCCCATGCGGGCTCCTGCGCCGCCTCGGCGAGCCGCGTCGCCCACGCGCGGAAGGAGGTGGCCACCGGGGCGAACTTCGGACCGCGCCCGGCGGCCGTCGCCTCCCACGCCTCGCGCAGGTCCGGCACCAGGATGTGCCAGGAAACCCCGTCCACGGCCAGGTGGTGCGCCACGATCTGCAGCAGTCCCGGTGTCTCGGGCCCGGCGTCGTACCAGACCAGCTGGACCACCGAGCCTTCCTGCGGGGAGAGCCGCAGCCGCGCCTGTTCGCCTTCCTCGGCCATGGCCGCGTCCCGCGCCTGCGGCGGCAGCCCTGCGATGTCCACCCGGCGCAGCACCGCGTCGGCGGCCACCGCGTCGCGCTCCGCCACGACCGGCTGCCAGGAGCCGTCCTCGGCGGTCGTCATGCGCAGCCGCAGGATGTCGTGGTGGCTCAGCCAGCTCTGCACCGACGTGGTCAGCCGCGCCAGGTCCATGCCGGCCGGGACGCGGACCGTGGCCGACTGGTTGAAGCCCGCCACCTCGCCGCCCAGCTCGTGCAGCCAGTGCATGATCGGAGTCATCGGGAAGGAGCCCACACCGTCGTCCGCGGCGGCCCACGCCGTGCTGGTCTCGGTGGCCACCTGGGCCAGCTCGGCGACCGTACGGTGCTGGAACACCTGCTGCACCGTCAGCGTCAGCCCGTTCTCCCGGGCCCGGGACACCACCCGCATCGAGCTGATGCTGTCCCCGCCCAGCTCGAAGAAGCTGTCGTCGACCGTCACGGTGTCCAGGCCGAGGACATCGGTGTAGATGCTGGCCAGGATGTCTTCCCGGGGGGTGCGCGGGGCACGCCCGGCGGCGCCGGCGCCCGTGAAGCCGGGGGCGGGCAGGGCCTTGCGGTCGATCTTGCCGTTGGGGGTCAGGGGCCAGCGGTCGAGGACGACGACGGCGGCCGGGACCATGTAGTCGGGCAGGATCGCGGCGAGACGGGTGCGCAGGCCGGCGGGGTTGGGGGCGGTCCCGTCAGTAGTGACGTAGCCGACCAGCTGCCGACCCGACGGCCCGTCCTGGCGCACCGTCGCCAGCGCGTCGGTGACGCCACTGGTGTCGGTGAGCGCGGCTTCTATTTCGCCGAGTTCGATGCGGAAGCCGCGGATTTTGATTTGGTTGTCGGTGCGGCCGAGGTATTCGAGGGTGTGGTGGGTGGTCCAG